>JAOUQB010000189.1 GCA_029879555.1 Nitrospirota bacterium
TTCTCCGCAATTGCTCCAGAATTACTAGCCGGGGTGATGGCCAGCATTGCCCATGACGATGATCGCCCAAGTTCTTATATGCGTCTGACGCCTGGCCTCGCCTCTATGCTCACCCAGGTTCGACAAATAGCCGACTCCCTGAGTCTCTATGAACCAGCCCCATTATTGCGGTCAGATGTTGCGGCTATTGCCGAACGATGGATCGGCCAGACTGACCTCAGTTGGGCTTCCTTGGTTCGTTCAACCTCAATGGCCGAAGGCGATGTCTATCGATTACTAGCCAGGACGTTGGAATTTCTTTCGCAAATTTATGGGCTCAAAGGGACGCACCAGGGATTGGCGAATACCGCTCACCAGGCCATGGTGAATATGCGTCGGGAAGTCTTAGCGGAACTCCCCTAATGCTCGGAGGGAAATGAGAGCCATGAACGACGAAGACCTTAAAGAAGAATTAGAATCCCTGCCCATGAAATATCTGCATCAGATCGCAAAAGGACGCATTCATCGGCATTTTCGTTTAGGAAAGCGCCGGCTCATTGACTGCCTTCTGACGCTCCCGCCCGAACAAAAGAAAGCCATGGCCAGTGAACTTCCACAACTCACTCCTTTCTCCAAGAAGCCTGAGAGGGAAGCAAGCAACGCCCAGCCCCGTTCGCCATTTGTATCGAAACCCCTTTCTCCTAAAAGAGCCCATAGTCCTGAGCCGGGATCTCCATCGGTTAACCTCCAAGATCTCCTCCAAGGGATTGGCGTTCCAGAACCTATGCCTTTTATTCCAGATGACTGGCAACGGGAAGCGGTCGAAGCCATCGCCCACTTAGATGTGATTGTGAGTGCCCCAACGGGAAGCGGGAAAACCTTTGTCGCCACCGAAGCCATCAAACAGGCTATGGGGGCCAATCAAACCGTCATTTATACCTCGCCCCTCAAAGCCCTCTCTAACACGAAATACATGGAATTCTCACAGACCTTTGGAGCCGATCAGGTCGGCATTCTCACGGGCGATCGTCGAGACAATTCCCAGGCCCCACTGCTAATCATGACGACGGAAATTTTGCGCAATATTCTCTATGATGCCACGAGCGGAGATCTTGACCTCCGCCTTCATACCCTCGGCTTGGTGATTCTTGATGAATCACAATATTTGGCAGATCCAGAACGAGGGGTGGTCTGGGAAGAGACACTCATCCTCTGTCCCACGCAAACACGGCTCCTTCTCCTTTCGGCCTCTATCGGCAACCCGCAAGAATTGGCGGAATGGTTAACCTCCATTCGACCCACCACGCCTTGCCACCTTATCCGACACACCAAACGATCAGTTCCTCTGCGCGGACTCTATCTTCACTCCACGGGGCAATTGGTCCCTTTATTGGATAGCCTGGACATCCAGCAGCGGAAAGGGTATCGATTTCATTCAGAAACAAAGCAACTTTTTAGCGAATATGAATTTAAACCATATCGTTAGTATTTAGACTAAAATATAAACAATTACTTCACCTCAAGGCCGGTGCGCCAATTTTTTGGTGTTGCAAAAATGTTTCAAGCTGTGTCGCAGAAGAAACGAACTCAAATCCTAGCCCAAAAAAATTTCACTAAAATTTTGCTAAAAATGCTTTATTTTGCTACTTTCAATCTGAGCATATAATTTGCTTAAACAATCGCATTGGTAAAAATTTGGCCCTAGCTAAAAAATGTCCATGCTTAGCACAAAAACGCGTACACATACCGTTTCGCAATTTCTAGCAATCGGGCTGATAAGCCTTGTCTTCCTAGGGTGCCAAAGCTTCCAGGCCAAAAATCCAGGGGAGCTTTCGCTAAAAAATCATGATTTTATTGGGTTATGGGATGCGTATAATGACTGCCAGACAGGCTTCCATACCCAAGACATGCAACAAAAACTTGAAATTTTACACGCAGCCCCAACCCCTATTTCGCTAGACGATTCCCCGATTCCTATTCCACAGTTCATCAAAAAACTGACAAGTTCGCGAAATTCTCGGTTAGCGGTTGACCCTCGCGCGATGGCAGCCTCCTGCTCCATGCATTTGGCAGAAGTTGCGTATCAAACTCATGATCTTGATACCTCCCTTCGCACTTGGCAGTCCATTGTGAGGGAATACCCCGAGCCCCAATACGCCTACTATGTCTCCGAGGCCACCCAAGCGATTGAAAACTTCTCCTCAATACTCCCAGCCTCCCTCTCGTCACATGACGCCTTAGTCCGCTGACTGGATCGGTTCTTCCACCCGTATTCCTCATCAACATAATTTTCTAGGCTTTGGGAAAACGACTGGCTATTTTCAAAGAAGTTGTTTCTTCTTCGGTTTGTTCGGAACACAGATGTCGCATTGGCACATGTTGCGGAGGGAGGTGTAGGAATAGATGCCCGTATCATGGCCATCACTCCATTTGATGCGGAACGCATAGCGGCCTACCGGTTCGATATCTTCTAATAAGATCAGCAGTGGAATGGAGTCAGGCTTGAGGCGCCGTTCCCCAGTCCATTCATCAACACAGGCGGCACAGGGACAATGTTGGCGTAAATGCCTGACAGGATAGACGCCTTTATGGTTGTCGCTCCACGTGATACTGAGGACGCCCTTGTCGAGCCATTCCATATCGATCGGTTGGAGTGTTTGGTCAGTGCTCATCCATGTTGATCCTTTTCTTTCGATGGCTTAGAACACCCAGTGTTCAAATGTCGGGAGCGGTTTTCCGACAACCGCATAAAAATACGCTTCCATCGCGGTTTCCACTTCGACGCGGACACTGCCAATCGCTTTGAGTCGAGAGAGGTTACTCATGGACAATCGTCTCGCTTGCTCGATAAACGCCACGCTACCCTTCGACAACGACACCATCCGGCCTACGCCGCGCTGTCCACAATCATGGCATACGACGCCTCCTAAGCGTGGAGAAAACCATTGAGGCCTATGTCCTTGCGCCATTTGGCCACATTCTGTGCAGGAATCAAATTGTGGACGGAATCCTGTGTGCCCTAACACATGGATCTGAAACAGCAGCGCCGATAACGCCACATCATCTTCTGGGCAAAGAGATTCGAGGCCATGAACCAGCGCCGCATACATTCCGGGGTTGGGGTCACGGTCCACGGTAATCGCTTCGACCATTTTCACCATCCTGGCGGCGGCGGTCATGACGGTTAAATTTTCACGAATCGATGAATAGCTCGAGACCAAATCAATTTGGCTTATCTGGCCTAAGGATTCTGGCGTTTTTTGAAACAGCGTTAAATCAACCAGCCCAAATGGTTCAAGTACCCCACCAAAACGCGTTTTCATTCGGCGTGCGCCACGAGCTGCCCCACGAATTTTTCCAAAATTTGGAGAATACACGGTGATAATCCGGTCCGCATCTCCCCATTTCTGGCTTTTGAGAATGATTCCTCGTGTTCGAATTAAGGGCATGAGAAAGCATCCCCTCGTAACAAGTGAGAAGGAGAAAGCAGGAAGGAGGAGGCTCGCCTTCTGAGTCGTTCATCCCGCATCCAACACTTCACATTTCACTCCTCATGCCTTACGCATTACCTTTGACTTCTCACATACCATATCCTAAATCGGTGAGGATCCGCGGGTTATCGCGCCACCCAGCTTGCACCTTCACCCACATCTCCAAATAGATTTTCATGCCAAACAGTTGCTCCATCTCTTCACGCGCAAGTTGCCCCACTTCTTTCAGACGACGCCCACTTTTCCCAATAATAATCCCTTTTTGACTGTCTTTCTCCACCAATATGGTCGCGAGAATATTGGTGATTTTCTTTGTTTCTTCAAATTGCTCAATGAAGACGCCCACGGCGTATGGCAACTCCGCATGGGTCGAGGCTAGGACTTTCTCTCGGATGATTTCTCCGGCCATCTGACGCATGGATTGATTGGTCAGGAAGTCTTCTTCGTACAATAATGGTCCAGAATCTTGCAGACAGGCAAAGGTCAGCTCAACGAGTCGAGACACATTCACTCCCGTTTTGGCAGAAATGGGGACAATTTCCGTCCATGGGTATCGAGTTTTGAATGCCTCAATCAGTGGGAGTAAACGAGACTTGGCGACCAGATCCGCTTTTGTGATGAGCAGAAACACGGCTTGAAAGGATCGATCCGTATTCGCCTGGATCACTTGGTCAATCACAAATTGATCACCAGGACCTGGCGGCACCTGACCATCTACGAGGACATAGACCACATCCGACTCCGTCAAAATACCGAGAGCCGATTGCACCATTTGTGCATTGAGCCGATGATGTGGCGTGTGCAGGCCTGGGGTATCGATCAGAATCAATTGCCCTTCAGGATAATGTCCCACACCCAAAATCGGCATTCTCGTGGTCTGGGGTTTATCAGAAACAATCGCCACTTTTTCACGCACTAACGCATTCAGCAGCGTGGATTTCCCCACATTCGGACGACCGAGAATCGCAAGTTGACCAGATTTCATAACTGTACGTTCAAGTCCAGACTCAAAAGAGCGGCCCAAGACGGAAGAGCCGGAATATGAAAAAGGAAGAGTGGCAACGCGGCCTACTACCGTTGGGCCGTAATAGAGGAAGGAGCGGGCTCCACAAACTGATAGACCGTTTCACCTTGGCGAACCATGCCCAATCGATTTCTGGCTAATTCTTCCAACCGTTGAGGATCATTCTGGATGCGTGTGATATCTTCTTGCATCGCTTGATTGATGTATTCCAATTGTTGGATCTGCTCCACCACATGCTGACGGTTGTCGCGCATTTGGAAATAAGCCGGCAGGCCATCGGCGTTGAAAAACATGGTACCGGCTAAGACACTCATGATTAAAAAAGCTCCCACCAGCGGCAGACGCTCAAACAGATCTCCCCAGAATCCTCGCGAGACATGTTTTTTATTATTAGGGCGCACTCGTTAGACTTTCGCATGTATGGGAAGAACTTGCTGCCCACGGTAGACCGCAGACGCTCCCAACTGTTCTTCTATACGAAGAAGTTGATTATATTTAGCCAAACGATCTGTCCGTGACAAGGAACCCGTTTTGATCTGCCCCGCATTCAGACCGACGGCTAAATCGGCAATCGTCGTATCTTCGGTCTCCCCTGATCGATGAGAGACAATCACACCATAGCCAGCCTGTTGAGCCATTCGCATGGCTTCAATGGTTTCCGTCAACGTGCCGATTTGATTCACTTTAATCAAGATGGCATTCCCGATGCCTTGCTGAATCCCACGTCCTAAAAACTCCACATTGGTGACAAAGAGATCATCCCCAACCAGCTGGACTTGGCGACCGAGTTTTTCCGTTAAGAGCCCCCACCCTTTCCAATCGCTTTCATCTAAACCGTCTTCAATCGACACAATCGGATAACTTTTCACGAGACTCGCATAATAGTCCACCATATCCGATGAAGACTTTTTCTGGGTGACGGAGCCAGCACGAAGTTGGTAGGTCTTATTCTTAAAAAATTCGCTAGCCGCCGCATCCAAGGCCAAAACGACATCCCGCCCGGGCTTATAACCCGCTTGATCAATGGCTT
>JAOUQB010000190.1 GCA_029879555.1 Nitrospirota bacterium
TTCCAACTCCGACTGACGATACCCGATCAATTCATAGTCTAAGGAGGCATACCCTTGGGTTCGAGACTTCAAACGATCATAAAAGTCTAACACAATTTCATTTAAAGGGAGTTCGTAAATCAACATCGCCCGAGTCGGATCCAGATAGTTCAGGCCAACCTGAATGCCCCGCCGCTCCTGACACAGCTGCAGAATATTGCCGATATATCGCTCCGGGACAATGATGGTGGCCTTGATGAACGGTTCTTCAATATGGTCAATCCGAGAAGGATCAGGAAGTTTCGAAGGATTATCAATATCAATAATTTCCCCGGTTGTGGAATGGACCCGGTAGACGACTGTTGGCGCGGTACTAATTAGATCGAGGCTATATTCCCGCTCCAGGCGCTCTCGGATAATTTCCATATGGAGTAGCCCCAAAAACCCGCAACGAAACCCGAATCCTAAGGCCAGCGATGTTTCGGGTTCATAACCAAAGGAAGAATCATTGAGTTGGAGTTTTTCTAAGGAGTCACGCAGATCTTCATATTTTGACGTGTCGGTGGTGTAGAGGCCGCAAAAAACCACTGGCTGCACATCTCGATAGCCAGGCAGTGCCTCCAAGGTCGGTCGCTTGGTATCTGTAATGGTATCTCCAATTTTCGTATCGGAGAGCTCTTTCATCCCCGCACAAATATACCCCACCTCCCCTGGGCCAAGTTGGGGAACTTTCGTTCGTTTAGGCAAAAACATGCCCACTTCTAGGACTTCAAAGTCTTGTCCCGACGACATCATTTTGATCATCATATTTGGGCGAATCGTTCCATCAATAATCCGTAAGAGCACGATGGCCCCTTGGTAATTGTCAAACCACGAGTCAAAGATTAAGGCCTTTAAGGGGGCATCAGCGGATCCGGTCGGAGGGGGAATAATCGTCGTCACCCCCTCAAGCACCTCTTGCACTCCCCGCCCGTCCTTCGCGCTCACAAGGAACGCTTCATGCTCGGTGAGTCCTAGGACATCGCGAATTTGCGTTTTGACACCTTCGACATCCGCACTGGCCAAATCAATTTTATTAATGACGGGGATGATGACTAAATCGTTCGCGATGGCCAAATAGGCATTAGCAATCGTTTGCGCTTCAACACCTTGGGTGGCGTCAATTAACAGCAGCGCGCCCTCACAGGCAGCTAGACTCCGGGAGACCTCATAGGCAAAATCGACATGTCCAGGCGTATCGATCAAATTAAAGAGGTAGTCCTCCCCTTTCGACGTACGAAATTGAGTGGTCACTGCATGCGCTTTTATGGTAATTCCCCGCTCACGCTCCAAATCCATATCATCAAGATATTGAGCGCGAAATTCACGCTGGGAGACCGCGCCAGTCATTTCCAAAAACCGATCGGCCAAGGTCGATTTGCCATGGTCGATATGAGCAATAATAGAAAAATTTCGTATGTGGGATTGGGGGAAAGTCTTACGCATTCGATGTGTCGGTGATTGTAGTGAGGCCCTAAAAGGTTGTCAAAATTAAACGTGTTTCTCTAGAGTGCCCTAAACGCTATGCCCAAGAAATCAACTCTGTCCCGTCAGCAATTGCAACATGATGCTCGCACGTATATTTGGCACCCCTTTACCCAAATGCAGGAATGGGAACAACAGGCGCCCCTCTTGATCACTCGGGGAAAAGGGGCACGACTGTATGATATCGACGGGAATGCCTATCTGGATGGAACCTCATCCATATGGGTCAACCTTCATGGCCATCGCCATCCTACCATTGACCTAGCTATTCGCAACCAGCTCAAGAATATTGCGCATACCACCTTGTTGGGTCTGTCTCACCCGCCAGCGATTCACCTGGCCAAAGCCCTGGTACGCCTTGCTCCGAAGGGCCTGCACAAAGTCTTTTTTTCAGATAACGGATCGACGGCAGTCGAAATCGCTCTCAAAATGGCGATTCAATATTGGCAACAATGTCCCAATCCCCAACCACGAAAAACTCAGTTCGTCCATCTCGGCCTGGCCTATCATGGCGATACCGTTGGGGGGATGAGCCTGAGTGGCATTGAATTGTTCCAAAAGCCATTTTCTTCGTTGCTCTTTCCAGGGCGACACCAAATTGAGGCTCCCTATTGCTACCGGTGTCCCGTCGACTTGCAATTTCCACAATGCCAATTGGCGTGTAGTGAGCCACTTGAAACCCTTCTTCAAAAAAAGCATGAAGAAATTGCCGGAGTTCTTGTCGAGCCAATGGTACAAGGTGTCGCTGGACTCCTGCCATCGCCTCCTGGGTATCTTCGACGGCTGCAAGAACTTTGTCGGAAATATCAGGTTTTACTTATTGCCGATGAAGTCGCCACTGGGTTTGGTCGAACCGGTCGCATGTTTGCCTGTGAGCATGAATCGGTCAGCCCCGATATTATGGCGATTGCCAAAGGCATGACCGGGGGATACCTTCCCCTGGCCGCGACGCTGGCCACAGACGAAATTTATTCGGCCTTTTTGGGAGGACCGCATGAAGGCAAAACTTTTTTTCACGGTCACAGCTATACAGGAAATCCATTGGGATGTGCTGCTGCGTTGGCAAATCTCTCAATTTTTAAAACCGAACGAACCTTGTCCAAGGTACAACGTCGGACGCCTAAGTTATCGTCTTTTTTAAACACCCTTGCTGACGACCCATGGGTGGGAGATATCCGCCAGTGCGGGTATATGGTGGGTATTGAGTTAGTTCAGAGGCAACACACCAAAGACCCGTTCCCGGTGCTCCATCGTATCGGCCATCGCGTGACCTTAGCAGCAAGAGCCCTCGGCCTTCTTATTCGGCCCATTGGTAATACCATCATCCTCATGCCACCATTATCTTCAACATTGGAAGAATTAAAGCAAATGGTTGATATCATCAAAGTGGCCATTGGGGTTGTCCGTGCTTCAATATCCTCAGAGCACATGTCCACGCAATGATTGTATCTGCTCTTTTGCATTTTCCTGCTATCGACAAACATTCATGCGTTAGAATAATTCGACTTTTTGACCTACCTGCAATCCGCAACGGTCAGCTGCCCGGCCTTGCTTGATAAAAATTTCCAGGTGTCCATTACTATTCATCAAAAGCTCAGGAAGGCCGGTGGCGCCTTCCCCATAAAAACCTTTGATGCCTTTGACCGTTAACTCTCCAACTATGAGACCAGTCCATTCTTTTTTCGTGACTGACCGAAAGGTCTCTATCTCCGTTGAAGTAATGTTGGTGATGCCATTCCCAAAATGATCGATATACATGATGCGTCCCTGAAGGACTTGATTGTTCATTTTCGGGGCATCATCAGGAAGGGTCACGTAATCCGTAATTAACCGGCCATAGGAACCTGGGCTTTGTCCTTTTGTTAACCAGGCGGCAGAAGGTGCAAACAAATCCCTCCCATCAAAGGTCGCTCCAGCTGAATCCAATCGGTACTGTTTATTCTCAATGGCGCGAACTTCTACCGAAGCTTCATTTTGAAAGATCGGGCTTAGGACTCCATTATCCGGCGCCAGAAAAAAATATCGTGAGGTGGAAACCAGTAAGGCCCGGCGATCACTTCCCACGTCTGGATCCACCACCACGACATGAACCGTGCCATCCGGATAATATTCATAACAGGATTTTAGGAAAAATGCGGCGTGTTCGATGCCATGGGCTGGAACCCGATGACTGAGGTCGACGATTCGGATTTGAGGATTAATTCCCAACAGAACTCCTTTGAGACTGGGAACAAAAAAATCTGTATCTCCAAAGTCAGTCAGGAGTGTGACTAATGAAATGGCCGATGGCATTACGATGGCTCCTTAAAACAAATCGACTGTATTTCATATTCAATGATGCCGGCAGGTCGATGGACCTCGACAATGTCGCCCACTTGATGCCCAATAAGCGCTCGCCCGATGGGTGATTGAACCGAAATCGATCCATTTTTTAAATCGGCTTCATCTTGTCCAACGAGGGTGTACTGTTTTTCTTCCTGGGTTTCCATATTGAGCAACGACACCGTCACCCCAAAGACCACCGTTTCACTGGCCCCACTTGAAATTTCCACGACTTGCGCACTACTCAACTTGTATTCTAGTTCGCTCATACGAGTGTCGATAAATTGTTGGTGCTCTTTCGCGGCTTTATACTCAGCGTTTTCTTTCAAGTCGCCGTGTTCACGGGCTTCTGTAATGGCTTGAATCACCTTCGGCCGTTCATCTCGTCGCAGACGAGTCAATTCGGCTTGTAGCGCTTCATACCCTTTTTTGGTCATAGGTACTTTCATAATCCGATGCTCCACCCAATGATCAATAATGTGTGATAAATAAAGGGGCCATTTCTCAACTGCTGCTCAGGCCGGTTTCACATGATATTCTTGCAAACTTTTTACCGTCAGGGCTGTTTTTTTCATCGCTTCAATGCCGAATACCGCCGCTTTTGCACCTTGCATAGTCGTAAAATAAGGAATATTTCCAAACACCGCTGCCGTTCGAATGGGAGCCGAATCCTCTTGTGAGGCTTTATCGCCAACCGTATTGATCACCATGGCCAAATCTCTATTCTTAATCAAATCTCCAATATGGGGCCGCCCTTCTTTAACCTTGTTTACTGCCTGAGCGGTGATCCCATGTTGTTGAAGAAAAGTAGCCGTGCCGTTGGTTGCCTTAATCGAAAACCCAAGTTTATCCAGGCATTGGGCTAACCCAAGCGCTGCCGACTTATCTCCATCTTTCACGCTTAAAAGTACCGCTCCACGCAATGGCATCGCCATGCCCGTCGCGGCTTGCGACTTGGCAAACGCCCATCCGAAACTTTGATCAATTCCCATGACTTCACCCGTTGACCGCATTTCTGGTCCCAGCAAGACGTCTGAAACCCTCAGTTTGGTAAAAGGAAATACGGCCTCTTTAATGGCGATGTGAGAAGATTGGGGAACCTGAAGGAAATTCAACTCTCTGAGGGTTCGTCCCGCCATAATTTTCATGGCTAACTTGGCTAATGGTATGCCAATAGCCTTACTCACAAACGGTACGGTTCGTGAAGCACGCGGATTCACTTCTAAAATATAGACTTGATCTTCTTTGACGGCATATTGAATATTCATGAGACCAAGAACTTGGAGCTCTCTGGCCAAGATGGTGGTTTGTGTGGTGATGGTTTGAATAATGTTTTCGGAAAGGCTATGTGGTGGCAATGAACAGGCCGAGTCGCCAGAATGAATGCCGGCCATTTCTACGTGCTCCATAATGCCAGCCACCACAACATCTTTTCCATCTGAAATTGCGTCGACATCAACTTCGATGGCGTCTTCTAAATAATCATCGACCAATAAGGGGTGAGATCTCAAATCAAAGGACGTTTTCTCAAGATAGCAGTCTAAGGATTCGGCATCATAAATAATTTGCATGGCGCGTCCGCCTAACACATAGGACGGACGGACCATGACTGGATAGCC
>JAOUQB010000191.1 GCA_029879555.1 Nitrospirota bacterium
ATACCGAGTGATCTATGAAGGAAGAATCCATGGCCTCATGAAGGAAGTTGAAATAGCCCAAGCGCGCATCAAAGAACTCATTCCCGAAGCCACCATCCCAAAAGATCTGCGGCCGGAATACGATGTCCTCAAAGAAGAAATTAAACGCCTTGGCGGCACGAAAAAAATTCGAGAAATGCTCGGCGCCGGAGACGGCACCAACCGGCAAGCCTTTGCCCAAAACAAACGGATCATGGCCACCACTCCTGGTCGCATCATGACCGATCCTCTCTTTCGAAAAGTGCCCTATGATCTGCTGATCGTCGACGACGCCCCACACATCCCCACCCCATTACTCCTTGCGGCCAGCGGACTCATTCGAGAACGCATCATTCTGAGTGGAGATACCAACGATCTCCTTCAGGGAGAACACCCAGGGCAAATGTGTTGGTCGCACAAATTCTTGGAAAGCACACTCAGTTCCCCCGCGCAACCCACCCCCGTAGGGTAATTTTATAATCATCCCCTACTGCCAAATTATTTGTGATGTTCGCGACGACGGGCAACCAGAAAGCTGCCTGACAAATTTTGAATTTCGCCCGTGCGCGAATCCTTTAACTGACCAATCACTTGGTTCCTTATTCTAAGATAGTGATGAACGCTCCAATCCCTTGACCACTTTTCGATAAAAGACGATAATCCTCTCCAGTGCCGAAGTGGCGGAATGGCAGACGCACCAGATTCAGGTTCTGGCGCCCTCCGGGGTGTGCGGGTTCAACTCCCGCCTTCGGCACCAACCTCGTTTTTTCTATAAATGTACCCCTGCGCTTTTCCTTATATTTGAACACCTGGATTTTCCCACCCTGCACACCAGAATTCTTCTGTTGGCAAGTATTTGGTCATACAGTTTCAACTGTTTGCTGAACATTTATAGAGTTGAGGCCAACTGGGATAAGGGGAGAAACTCTAAGAAAGAAGTCACATCAACAAGCACCAACCTGGATAAAGCGAAAATCCTGTCAAATAGGCTGGCATTACGTCGGATTTTTATACTTCCTCAATTTTCCTATTATTTCCTCAGAAGGCATAAGACATTTCTACCCGATGTGCCAGCACCCCACACCACAAGTGTCGAAAATATTGCCTATTTTCTACTAGAAAATAGAGGGCTATCGGTAATCAATCAGTAATGAATACGATGAATGCTATTGAGATCTCAATATTTCCCTTATTTTCCATGACCAAAATAGCTGGCCTTAAAAAATTGTAGGAAAAACCACAAACCTTGGCAAAATGGTATTAAATATGCTTGTCTTTTCTTGAATTTTAGACTTTTTTTCAGGAAACTTTTAGCGGTATAGTGGCTACCCTATGGCTGAAAATTTTCACAGAGAGAGGGCCTATAGAACCCTCTGCAAAAGTCAGCTCAGTTGAGGGTCTTGGACTCGCGGATCATTTTTTAAAGCGTTCTTCTTGTCTCAATCCCTCTTTTCTTGTTCCCTCCTCCCCCTCTTTTGGCGGCTTGTCGGCGCCGCTCATTGGGAGGCTCGCCGTGGTCAGGTTGCCCTCAGCAGGTCTCGCCGACAGAAGAATACATTCGAGAGAGCACAGAGCCTGGTGAACTGCGCTGCGTTTTTGACGAGGCCTTTATACCGGAGCTTCCGGTGCCCCCACAGATGCTTGATCACCCGGAAGGGATGTTCCACCTTAGCCCGGATCCCTGAATGCCGACGATTGCGTTTCTTTTGAGACGAGGACAAAGGATGCTTGCGGTAGCCACGATCTGAAATCCCATAATAGAAGCCGTCGGTTCGGGCCTGGCGTTTGTCCGCTTGCTTGGCATACGCGCTGTCGCCAAACAGCGCCTGTTCTTTCCCGTGTTGCAGCTCCTCCAGCACCTGGCTGTCATGCACTTTGGCTGTCGTAAATTTCGTCGAGTGAATAATGGGCTGCCCTTGCGCCTGCACGCCGATATGGCCTTTGGCCCCGAAGTGCCATTGGTTGTTCTTGCGGGTCGAACTCATCTCCGGGTCTCGTTCTTTGCGAGTATTCTGCTTGCTCACCGGCGCGGCCAGCAAGGTCGCATCCACGATCGTGCCCGCTTTGAGCACCAGCCCATGCGAGTCTAAGTGCGCATTGACGGCGTCCAGAATCTGTTGGGACAGCCCATGTTCTTCTAAGAGATGCCGAAACCGGCAGATGCTGCTCTCATCTGGAATCACGCCGCCAAAACAGTCAAACCCCAGAAAGGTCTGAAAGCTGAGCCGATCATACAGGGCTTCTTCCATCAAGGGATCACTCAAGTTGTGCCACAGTTGGAGAAAATGAATGCGCAACATCACACGCAGCTCGTGAGGGGGACGCCCGCCGGTGTTCTTATAATGCGGCTGAATGACCTTCTCCAATTGTTTCCACGGCACGACCTGATCCATCTCGTTCAGAAAGCGTTCAATCCGCAACGGCTTCGTTTTCATTTTGTACCTCATGGTGGTTTGCATGAGGACGATTCTACAACATTCCGTTACTTTTGCAGAGGGTTCTATAGTGAAAGCCGCAATTCCGACATGGTTGAGATGGCGGAGATTCCTGCCAAATGCTTGCAGGAATGATGAATGAGATTTCATAGCAAACTAGAGGGCGATGATCAAATAGATGTCGTTCACATTGGTGTGTGTGGGGCCGGTGATGATGTGGCCACCGACCTGGCTGAAAAATGAATAGCTGTCATGTTTCTCTAACATGGTTTCAATTGACAGTCCTTTTTTCTTGGCCCGTTGAAGAGTCTTCCCATCGACCATGGCGCCAGCCGCATTTGTTGGGCCATCGGTGCCGTCCGTCCCAAACCCTGCCACCACCACGTTAGGTAGTCCAGCGATTTCCTGAGCCGCGGCTAGCACGCATTCCTGCGCTCGGCCGCCTTTCCCTTTCCCGGTGACCGTCACAGTGGGTTCTCCTCCGACAATCAAACAAGCTGGTGGACGAGTGGGATTACCAAATTCACGAATGTCTTTGGCCATGGCACCAAGAATGGCTCCCAGCTCTTTGGCTTCACCCTGTAAAGGAGAATCGAGAAGGTAGGGGCGGAGGCCTAATCGTTTGGCTTCCTTGGCCACCCCGTCAAGCGTCGTTTGATTATTGGCGAGAATGATCGACTGATGACGTGGAGACGGTCGTCTGTGACTTTTCCACGTTTCAGGGCGTTGCCCACGGATGCCATGTTTCAGATGAGTTTGAATGCGTTCGGGAACCTTACTCCATAGTTGATACTGCTCCAGGATGGCGTGAGCTTCTTGAAAGGTCGTCGGGTCCGGCACTGTCGGGCCTGAACCAATGGTGGGCACATCATCTCCCAAGACATCTGACAAAACGATGGTCAACATTGTGGCGGAAGTGGCTTGAGCGAGTTGTCCACCTTTCACGGCAGAGAGATGTTTTCGGACGGTGTTGATGTCTTGGATTGTGGCCCCTGCTCGCAAAAGCAGATTCGTGGTGCGTCGCTTATCACTTAGTGTCAGGCCAAGAGCGGGGGCACACAGGAGGCTGGACGCCCCACCGGAAAGCAGGACGATGAGTAAATCTTTTTTCGTGAGTGTTCTGGCCATACTGAGAATATGTTTGGTGGCGCGAACCCCGCGTGCATCGGGGAGCGGGTGGCCGGCTTCCACAACCTGAACGCGTTGCGTGCCTTTTCCGTATCCATCTTTGACGATGACCATCCCGCCTTCGACATATTCCCCGAGAATGCATTCGAGTGTGTGAGCCATGTGAGCCGACGCTTTCCCGGCGCCGACACACACGATCCGCTGGTATTGGGAAAGGTCGTACGGCCGCCCGTCAACAGACAGTTGGTGGCCATTCCTACGGATCAATTGTTCCATGGCATGTCCGGGATCAGCGGCTTTCACACCACTTTGAAGGAGAGCGTTCAAGATTCTTTTCGCTGTGGTATTTGAGGTCTGAATGAGCATGGGGCGTCAGTTTCTTGGTTGGGTTACTTGAGTGGAAGGTGGTCATCCACCAAATGATTAGTGCATGTCCGAATCGGAAAATTCTGCAATGTGAAGGTCGGATGCGGCGGCGGCAGTGGTCTGGGGAGGAAGGATGCTAAGAGAACGATGTAAGATCGTGCTGAGTCCTGTGAGTGAATAGGGTTTGGTGATGACTCCGTGAAATCCATACGAGTGGTAATTGGCCATAATTGGATCGTTCGAATAGCCGCTGGAAACAAAGGCGATCACCTGCGGATCAATTTCGCGTAGGCGAAGGATCGCTTCTTTGCCCCCCATGCTGCCCGGAACCGTTAAATCTAAAATGACGGCTGAAAACGGAGTTCCTTTGGTTTGTGCCTGTTGAAAGCAGTCAATGGCTTCATGCCCATTCTTGGCGAGTGCACATTGGTAGCCACAGTGCGAGAGCATTTCCTTGGCCAATAGCCGTATCGGTTCTTCATCATCCATGACAAGAATGATCCCGCGTCCATGTTGGAGAGGCACAGTCCCCAGCTTGATGGGCTTGGCGCCACTCGCACAGGCTGGAAAATAAATGGAAAATTTGGTCCCCACCTTCCTTTGGGATTCAACCGCAATATGTCCTCCGTGCTTTTGCACAATGGCATAGGCGGAAGCCAGTCCGAGTCCTTGTCCCTCTGCTTTGGTTGAGAAGTATGGGTCGAATATCTTATGCAGTTGTTCTTTGTCGATACCTATGCCTTCATCGGATATGGTGACATACACGTACGGCCCAGCTGGGAGCGGGAGCGGGGAAGGATCATGTGAGGCGTTGATCAATACATTGGCCGCTTCAATGACTAAGGCCCCACCGTTGGGCATGGCTTGCACCGCGTTGATGAGGATGTTGTGGATGACTTGGCTAATCTGGCCTGGATCGGCCTCAATGGGCCATAGAGTCGTAGAAATATGCCGTTCGCATAACACTGAGGATCCAGAAAGTGCAAAACCTGACGATTCGATGATGAGGTCCCTGAGTGAAATCAAATGTTTAATGGGATCCCCACCTTTGGCAAAGGCGAGAAGTTGTTGGGTGAGGTCTTTGGCGCGCCAGGTGGCTTGTTCGGCGCGGGTCAGGTACGTTTCTCCTAGCGGCGGTAATTTCATGCTGTGTTGAGTCAACGTAATGTTCCCAAGAATACTGGTGAGAAGATTATTGAAATCGTGAGCGATGCCTCCGGCAAGGGTCCCAATGGCATCCATTTTTTGAGACCGTAACAATTGGGTTTCCAAGTGTTGCTTCTCTTGGTCTATTTTCCGGCGTTCGGTCACATCGCGCGTTACGCCGGCGAATCCCTGTGGACGACCTGCTTCGTCCAGTAACAGGCTTGCCCGTACTTCAGCCCAGACCGTGCTTCCATCTTTGCATCGATGCTCGAGTTCTAATAAGACGGAAGGACAGATTCCCCCTGGCTCTTGTTCGAATCGAGCGAGCTCTTCGCGTATGGCCAATT
>JAOUQB010000192.1 GCA_029879555.1 Nitrospirota bacterium
ATCCACAATGAGATTTTCATGAATCTCCACATCATTGTAAAAGGCTTTTCCTCTTTGAAAAAGACGGATTTGTCGATCGGGATACGCACCACCCCATCGAACCCATGCACCATAAAAAATATTTCGGCGAGGAAGACTGTAGGCCACCGGATCTTGTGAGGTCCAAGTTGAGACGCGTTCCTGAATTTCTTTTGCCAATTCAGGAGAGACCCGTTCGTCAGCATCCAGGATTAATATCCAATTCCCCGTCGCCCGTTGAATTCCATAATTTTTTTGAGGTCCATAGCCGCCCCAAGGCCTCACCATGACATGAGGGGAATAGCGTCGGGCCAACTCTTGAGTCTGATCCGAACTTTCGGCATCAACCACGATGATCTGATCCACCCACCTTACACTTGCAAGACATGCTTCAATATTTCGTTCCTCATTTTTTGTAATCGTGATGGTGGAAAGCGATGCCTGGCTCATGAGTTTATGTCCCTCTTTCTGCATCAACATCGGACACCCAACAATTGGGAAAAGGCTGAAAAAACCGGCAGAGATCCTCAAAGCCAACCATTCCATCAGCCACTTCCATGCACAGGGGATGCGCTAAAATCGTCGCAATACCCCCAGCATCCACAATGGATTGCACCTCCCCTTTTACCTGCTTCACCCATTCACCAATTGAAACGCGTCCCAGCAATTGGGTTGGCTTAGCTTTTCCGACTTGGTATTTACCATGCAAAAGGTGCTCATGATCGGGTTGAATATTAATCGGCAACGATTGTAGGTCATGAAAAAGTGGCTCCCACGACCCCTTGGTCGGATTCACTTCATCGGTCACCCACGAAATACCCGCGGATGCTAATAAGCGCGGCGTCTCAACAGACTGAATATAGCTGTGGTTCCGCCAGGTAGAAATCCGCTTTCCGGTCACAGACTGAATACTCGCAATCGTTTTGGCAATATCTCTCCGCTGATGTGATTCTTTTCCCCAGGGAGTTCTTGAAATTTTTCGATAAATTCTGGACCAGGGATCCCGAAAGGCCGCGAAGGTATGACCCCCAATTTCACAATGCGGCATCTGTGCAATGGCCTTCACGCCTTTCGGTTCTTCAAGGCAGGCCTTTCCCGTCAAGAACAATGTGACACGAATGCCATACCGCCCGGCAATTTCGGCATACTTGTTGGCCAATTCAACTTCAGTATAGGAAGAAAATGGCGTATCAGTGCCACGATAGGATCGCTGATGCACATCTCCTGTTAAGCAAATCATTGACAAGGACTCAATCAATCGTAACTCATACTAAACGCCAACCATTCCAGGAATAGGCTCCCTCAAGCGGCATGTGCCCCACGTTTTTCCCATAGAGAGGAATAGAGGGCTTCTGTTTTGGCCACCATGGACTCCATGGAATAGTGACCAACGATAAGCTGCCGTGCAAATTGGCCCATGGCCTTACCTTCATGGGGCTCCCGAAGCAACCAGGCCATGTGGTGCGCCAGCGCGACAGGATCTCGTGGCTGCACAAGCAATCCCGTTTCGCCATTGCGAATCACTTCTGGAACACCCCCCACTGAGGAAGCCACCACCGCTCGTTCCATGGCCATCGCTTGGAGCAATGCCTGTGGCATCCCTTCTTCCAATGACGGCAACACAAACACATCCATGACCTGTAATAACTCAGGAATATCTTCTCGGAACCCTGTGAGTACGACGGTCCTCTCTAAATCTCGTTCGCGAATGTGATCAAGCAAAGTTTGGCGCTCCGGCCCATCTCCCACCATGAGACAACAGACCGAAGGGCATTCCTTCTTCAGAAGGCACATGGCATCGATTAACACATCCATACCCTTTTCAGAGCGAAGAAAAGAAACCGTTCCCACCACTAGTTGTCCTGCCTGAATGCCTAGCTCTCGCTTGAGATTTCCAGTCGGCACACCAGGGTGAAACCGTTCCATATCCACTCCTGTGGGGATGGAAAATACGGCAGCAGGATTTAAACCGTTGCGATCGATTAATTGTTGACGAACCGCCTCGCCAGTTGTAGCCACCGCATGCGGCAACCGCCGATACAACAGGGCATGCCGAAAAGAGGCCGAGACAGGAGTGCTCTTATGACGAGTCCTGACAATCACGGGCCGGCAAGATGAGAATCGTCCGGCCAAGGCCGCCATCCAACTATCTTGTGAGCCATGCGTATGAATGATTTGAATCTGATGCCGCGCAATCAACTTGAGAAATTTCGGCATCAATCGTCCCCATCCACCTATTCCTACCGGAATCGCTTCGTAACACAACCCCTCCTGATTGGCTAATCGGGCTAAGGCACTATGTTCCGGAGCCGCAATGACCACCTGATGGCCACGAAGGCCCATCGCTTTGGCCTCAGACACGATGCGATATTCTTGCCCTCCTAAACCAAAGGAAGACTCAGTATGTAAAATCCGAAATCCTGCCATACCCTTCGAAAATCACCTGTCCATTTTCAACGTATAAAAAAATAATCCCCCGGCACGACGAGACAGACGGTCACCTTTTTTCCTGAAATTCCCATAACTTGGCATACTTCACAAAGGTGTAATAGGCATAGAGAATAGAAAGAATCAAGCCAGGTTTCCGATCGAATATTCCCCCACGGAACACAAACATTTTGATAAACGTAAAGAGAGGATGAGAAAACAGTTGATGTGCTCGGAATCGTCGCCCTTGTCCATGCATCACTTCTGCTCGAAGGGTGGAATAGCGATCCATTTTTCCAAAGTATTGATCGAGGGTCCGAAAGGGAATTTGCTCGACATGCGACTGCAACACTCCCGTCTGCCCCTTCACATCAAAGCCTTCATGCACTAAGTCCTCGCGATAACGCATATGAGCTTTATGAAAGAGTTGTGGCTGTCGATAATCGGGATACCATCCACAATGTTTGATCCATCGACCCAAAAAATAATTCCGGCGTGGCACCAAATAGGCGTGCGCCGAGGGTTCCTGCGCTAAGAGCGCTCGTATTTCCACTTGGATTTCTCGCGTGGCCCATTCATCGGTATCCAAGCTAAAAATCCAATCATGCGCGGCATGGGTTATCGCCTGATTTCGTAAGGTCCCAAATCCCTGAAAGGGATAATGAAAGACCTTATCCGTATATTCCAAGCAAATCTCGGTCGTTCCATCAGTACTATACGAATCAATCACGACAATTTCATCGACCCAATCCAAACTGTTTAAACATCGACGCATGTTTGGTGCATCGTTATAGGCGATGACGACTGCTGAAATTTTTTGTGGCATATGGGGATGATTCACAATCCCGGCTCCGCAGAATCAATTGCGGTAAATTTCTTCGTCTATTGCCGATCCATCAGGCCCTTCATGAGGGAGAAGAAACCAACGTTTCCTGAATGGAGGTAAAAATGGTATCCACAGAAATAGAGTGCAGGCATTCCAAATGGCTGGAATTTCGACATGTTCCTTGACCGCAAGGGCTACAAGAAAGCTCAGTTCGACAGACCACATGCTGAGCTAACGGATAGGGCCCTGTGGCTTTTGGGTGCGTCGGGCCAAATATCGCGAATACCGGAGTCCCCACCCCGGCAGCTAAGTGAATAAGGGATGAATCATTCCCGACAACCAACACCATCTTTTGCAACAAGGCAGGCAATTGACGAAGCGAGAGTTTCCCTACCAAGTTGATCAATCCCTGAGACTCTAAACGGCGAAATTCAGATCCGGCTTGGGTTTCCGCCGGTCCCCCTAAGACCACCACACGAAACCTCGGCAAGCGCACAAGTTTTTCAGCCAATTGAAGAAACCGACTCAGTGGCCATGATTTTAACGCAGAACGACTCCAAGGAGCCAAAGCTATTAGACTCTCGTCACCCTTGATGTGCGCATGCGACAACACCTCCCCAATAGCCGAATGGTCTTGAGCCAGGTCAGGAAAATGAAAGAGGGGTTGAGAAATATCAGCCCCAAGCAATCGGACTAATGCGAGATTTCGATCAACGGCATGCACCGCTAACAGTCGCCAGGAAGATTGTTGATCTCCTGGCAAGGCGACCCGATGGGTATACATCCATGGCGCCCCCTCTCTGGCTTGAGCAAACCCTACCCGCATAGATGCCCCGGAGAACATCCCAAAAAGACCAGTACGAAAGAGTCCCTGAAAATCCACCACGAGATCACATTGTCGTCGTCTCAGCCCCTGAATCACCATCGGCCAATCTTTCCAAGACACGTCAACTGACCAAACTTCATTGATATCAGGATTCCCTTCCAAAATTGAAGCCCATTGTGATTTCACCAGCCAGCAGATATGAGCCAACGGAAATCGTTGGCGGAGTGCGGCGACAGCAGGAAGTGCGTGAACGATATCTCCTAACGAACTCAGCTTGATCACCAAAATTCGTTGAGGTGAGATGTCTATGAACTTGGTACGCTCATCATCCATGGCCTGAACAAGCCCTTTATTATCACGGAATAGCCATTCCTATCCTCTAGTCACATGGTAATTTCGCTGTAACAGATCCTGCTCTATCCAATCGACAGCCTGAACAAACGATTCCGCCACATGGGCGATAGGGAACTGCCCAATCTCGCAAGCCCTCACCGCCGCCGCACTATACTCACTGGACATCACCAATACGCCTTGGGTTCCAGCCCTGTGCGCGGCTTCTAGATCAGTACTTTTGTCACCAACGACATAACACAAAGACAAATCAAGAGAAAAATCTCTGGCGGCTTTTTGGATCATAGCGATATTCGGCTTACGACAATCACAACCCTCATCTGGATGATGAGGACAATAATACACGGCATCAAGCTTTCCATCTTTGGCGCTCAGAAGATCCTCAAGCTTTTGATGAATGCGCTGAAAATCTCCCACAGTCATGAACCCACGTCCAATGGCAGATTGATTGGTCAAAAGGATGACCCGCACCCCTACACGATTTAAGCGAGCTAACGCTTGAGGAACAGCAGGGAACACGACCAGTTGTTCAGGGGAAGTCACATACCCATGATCTTCATTTAACGTGCCATCACGATCCACAAACACCGCAATAGTGGTTGGAATGGTAGGTCCCGTCATCCGATAGACGTTCTAGTCAAATGACAATCAATGATACGGTCCATCCTGGCCATAGCTGTCCTGACGACCTGATCGGTTGAAATCGTGGTCATGCAGCGATGATCAATAGGGCACGACCGCAGCAAACAGGGGGAACATCGCACCTGCTCTCGAATCAAACAGAAATTTTCCCCTATTGGCCCAGTTGATTCAGGGTCAGTTGAACCAAAAATACCCACGACGGGAACTCCCAGTGCTTGAGCCACATGCATCGGACCTGTATCGTTTGTGACCAACACCGCACAACGGGTCAGCACATCCAGCAGCTCTTGAATGGTCGTCTTGCCCGACAGGACAAGGGGCCGCGTTTGCA
>JAOUQB010000193.1 GCA_029879555.1 Nitrospirota bacterium
GGAGAGAAAATATCATCAAGGGTTTCATGATCGGTCTCTTTGTGCTCAAAAATTCTTGAGGTGTTTCCCCTCACCCTAACCCTCTCCCCAAAGGGCGAGGGGACTTTCGACAATATCAGATTAAGAAGTAGAGACTTGGACGATGAGTTCCAATTCGATGGAGGCATGGAGCGGCAATTCAAACGCTCCAAGAGCCAATCGTGCATGACGGCCTTTCTCCCCAAAAACCTCAACCAGGAAATCTGATGCTCCATTAATCACGCCCGGTTGATCGCCAAATCCTTCTGCTGAGGCAACATGGCCGGTGAGTCGGACCACACGGGTGACCCGAGATAAGTCGCCGAGTTCCTGTAGCAGAATCGCCAACGCATTGATCGCGGCGATCCGCGCATGAGCTTTCCCCTCTTCAACAGACAAGTCTCGTCCCACTTTTCCCGGTTGAAGAATTTTTCCCTCTTGAAACGGCAACACACCGCTCACAAAGATCAAGTCGCCGGCTTGGCACGCCGGCACATACGACCCTACCGGACGAGGCGCAGCCGGTAACACGATCCCTAACTGCTGAAGGCGTTCGGCAACAGTCATGAGGGGAACCACAAAAAATGGGGGTTAGGAGGACTGCTTGGACCGAGGCCGTCGTTGATATCGATCCACGGCTTTATTGTGTTCGGCCAAGGTGGCTGAGAATTTATGACTGCCATCATTGCGAGAAACAAAATACACAAAATCACTGGGGGTTGGATAGAGGGCGGCTTGAATAGCTGCCAGACCCGGATTGGCAATCGGTCCGGGGGGTAAGCCGCGCACTCGGTAGGTGTTGTAAGGACTATTGACCGAGAGGTCCGCTTTGCGAATATTTCCGTCAAAATATTCCAGCGCATAAATGACGGTCGGGTCACTTTGGAGCGGGATATTTTGTCGCAACCGATTATGAAACACTCCGGACACGAGCGGCCGTTCTGAAGCTAAACCGGTTTCCTTTTCCACGACAGAGGCCAAGGTGAGCACTTCCTGAAGGGTCATTCCCATCGATTTAGCTTGAGCGAGCAATTCGGGCGTGACCATTTCATGAAACCGGCTCACAAAAGTTCGGACAATAAATTCAGGAGGGGTGTAACGCGGGAATCGATAGGTATCGGGAAACAAATAGCCCTCCAGTGAGGGGGCTTTGATATCGACACTCGCAATAAATGCCGAATCTCGATTCAAACGCAAAATTGCGTCTTTGTCGGCCAGGCCTTTTTGCTCCAGAATATCCGCGATTTGGACGACGTTGTAGCCTTCCGGAATGGTCACCGAATGCTGATACACATCACCTTCAACTAACTTGGCCAGCAACTCGGTTGGGCGCATGCCGGCATGCAGTTCATATTCGCCAGGGATGATTTTTCGATCCAGTTGTTGGACTCGTCCCAATAGCTGGAAGAACCATTCTTGTCCAAGGAGCCGTTTTTCATGAAGCAGATGGGCCACTTGAGTGAAGCCCGTACCAGGGGGAATATCAACAATTTGTGGAGGGGGCGCACTCCCGAGGGGACGGTTGAATTCGAGGAAGACCAATAGACCGAGGAGGCCAACGATCCCAGTCAAGACTCCAACCAAGATCACCCTTTTGAACAGCCTCATCTTACTCTCCTCCCCTCTTCATGAAAACCTTGTCGGTTTCTCATGAGGAAAGTTTGACCGAAAAATAACGGAGCTCAACTCCGTCTATTCGTCATCAACCAAGCTGCGTCGCGACATATTCATAGACCTGTTCTAACGCCTTATCTAAATGCTCTGGTTGATTACCGCCAGCCTGTGCCATATCGGGCCTTCCACCCCCAGACCCTCCCACGAATTGCGCGATATGTTGGGCGAGTTTGCCAGCCGGAATTTGTTTGGCCCGTTCTTTTCCGACAATAACGAGCAAGGCGACTTTGCCTTCGTGCGCGGAACCCAACACCAGGAGGCCCGATTCTACCTTATTCCGTAGTTTATCAGAAAACGTACGGAGATCCTGTATAGTGAGGCCATCGATCCGCTGCACAAGAACGGGCACCCCATTCACCTCTCGAATCGTCGCTTCTTGTCCTGCCCCTTGCTGGTCCAACGCCTTTTGTTTGGCTTGGTCCAAGGCGCGCTCAGTATCTCTCAGGGTCGTCAAGAGTTTTTTGGTCTTTTCGATAACTTCCTGTGGGCTGGTTTTGAGCACACCTGCCAACTCCTGCCAGTCACTCTCTCGTTTTTGCTCATACCGAAGCGCGCCATCACCGGTTAAGGCCTCTATCCGGCGCACCCCCGCAGCCACCCCCCCTTCAGAGATGAGACGGAACAGGCCGATATCTCCAGTGCGATGGCAGTGGGTCCCTCCACATAATTCTTTACTAAATTGGCCAATTTCAACGACTCGCACTTGGTCCCCATATTTATCTCCAAAGAATGCTAAGGCTCCACGCCCCAACGCATCTTGAATGCCCATTTCTTCCGATTGCACCATGGTGTTCTGCCGGACTTGCTCATTCACGAGGTTTTCAATGTCCTCCAATTGCCGAAGACTCAATCCCCTGAAATGGGAGAAATCAAACCGTAACCGATTAGGGCCGACAAGAGACCCATGTTGCTTAACATGTGGGCCGAGAATTTCTCGTAAGGCCGCATGCATCAAATGCGTGGCGGTATGATTGCGAGCGGCATCAGCCCGTAACCCACCATTCACCGTCGCGGTGACATGCTCGCCGACCCGCAAGCTCCCTTCCATCACCTGCCCTTTATGCAGAAACCATCCCTTGGCGACTTTCGTCGTATCGTAAATGCGAATTCTGGCCGACGGCCCGACCAGGGTTCCCTGATCACCAACCTGGCCACCGCCTTCCGGATAAAAGGGCGTGGTGTCGAGCAAAAACTCGACTTCGTCGCCTGGTTGAGATTCGGTCACGACCTGTTCATCCTTGACCATGGCTAATAGCGTGCCTTGCGCCTGTTGTTGGGCATACCCAACAAACTGCGTGACGGGAAACTGTTCGATGGCTTTTACGACATCCGTCCGTGATGCCGCTTGCGTAAACTTGGCTGTTTTTCTCGCGCGCTCCCGTTGTTCCTCTAAGGCCTGCG
Organism: Nitrospirota bacterium; assembly: GCA_029879555.1. Lineage (GTDB taxonomy): Bacteria > Nitrospirota > Nitrospiria > Nitrospirales > UBA8639 > Nitrospira_E. The sequence goes on from JAOUQB010000193.1 coordinate 3,094, forward strand.
TATAGCCTGCATGATCCAGCTCCAGGCCCTCTTCTTTCGCGGCATCTTCGACCAGGTCAAGCGGAAACCCATAGGTATCGTAGAGTTTAAAGACGGCCTCGCCGGAAACCTGAGTCTTGCCCTGCTGTTTGGTGTCTTGCAAAATTTGATTGAGAAGCGGTGAAGCCTGCTCCAATGTCCCGATAAACCGCCCCTCCTCCCCTTGCACCACTTCGGCAACCGTGTCCGCCATCTGGCGAAGCTCTGGATAGGTGGACCCCATTTGCGTCACCAACGTGGGAACGAATTCATACAGAAACTCTCGTTCCATTCCGAGCATGCGCCCATGTCGCGCTGCGCGCCGCATGATCCGCCGGAGGACATAGCCTCGACCTTCATTCGAGGGCAACACGCCATCTGTGATGAGAAAGGTCATGGCTCGCACATGATCAGCAATCACACGCATAGATCGATCTGCCTTCGTGGCTTTGCCATATTCTTGCCCGGTGGCTTTCGCAATGTTTTCTAGCAGCGGTCGAAACACATCGCTGTCGTAATTGGACGACACCCCTTGTGTGACCGCTGCGAGACGTTCCAAGCCCATACCCGTATCGATGCTGGGCTTGGGAAGTGGATTCAAGGTGCCAGACGAATCACGATCAAATTGCATGAACACCAAATTCCAAATTTCCAGATACCGATCGCAATTACAGCCGACGGCGCATGTGGATTGTCCACACCCGAACGCCTCACCCTGATCGATGAGAATTTCTGAACAGGGACCACATGGCCCCGTGTCGCCCATTTGCCAGAAATTGTCTTTTTCATCGAGGCGGGCCAGTCGATTCTCGGACACCCCAATGTCATTTCGCCAGAGATCGTAGGCTTCTTGGTCATCACGAAAGACCGTCACCCACAAGCGATCGACTGGAAGCTCCGCCACCTTGGTGAGAAATTCCCACCCAAACGCAATCGCGTCCTTTTTGAAATAATCGCCGAATGAAAAGTTCCCTAACATCTCAAAAAAGGTATGATGGCGGCGCGTAAACCCCACATTTTCCAAATCATTATGTTTGCCACCGGCCCGCATGCATTTCTGAATCGAGACGGCCCGAGCATAGGGACAAGATTCTTCCCCTAAAAAAATTCGTTTGAATTGGTTCATCCCCGCGTTGGTAAAGAGGAGTGTCGGATCAGCTTGCGGAATAAGCGGTGCGCTGGGCACGGACGTATGGCCTCGCTCGACGAAGTAATCGAGAAAGGCTTGTCGCAGTTCAAGAGATGTCGTAATCATGGAAGGTCAATCACTCTTAACCATTGGTGCAAAGTTCGACTCGTCTCGTCCCGGTTACGATTTGGCACTAGCCGGTTTTTTGGAATCCTGACGAGTGGCAGTGGCTGCCGGGTCGTCTTGTGGCTTCGTGGCTAACCCATACCCCTCTCGGATTTGCGCCTCGATGGTGGCCGCCACATCTGGATTGCTTTTGAGGAAGGTTTTCACAGCTTCCCGGCCTTGCCCCAGCCGCTCCTCTTTATAGGAATACCAGGCCCCAGCTTTATCAATAATTCGACGATCAACACCAAGATCCACAAGCTCGCCCACTTTGGAAATCCCTTCGGCGAACATGACATCAAATTCAGCCTGCTTGAAGGGCGGCGCCATTTTATTTTTCACCACTTTCACGCGCACCCGGCTCCCCATCACATCCTGGCCTTCTTTAATGGATTCAATCCGGCGAATATCCAACCGAACCGACGAATAAAATTTTAAGGCATTGCCACCTGTCGTGGTCTCAGGATTGCCGAACATCACGCCGATTTTCATTCGAATTTGGTTAATGAAAATGAGCGAGGCATGGGATTTGGAAATCGCACCGGTTAATTTTCGTAGGGCTTGAGACATGAGCCGAGCCTGCAACCCCATATGCGAGTCGCCCATTTCCCCTTCAATTTCAGCCCGAGGAACCAGGGCAGCGACGGAATCCACCACAATGATATCTAAGGCCCCACTGCGAACCAGGGTTTCGGCAATTTCCAAAGCCTGCTCGCCCGTATCGGGTTGCGCCACGAGCAAATCATCCGTCTGCACTCCTAGCTTCTTCGCATAGGAAATATCCAAGGCATGTTCGGCATCAATAAAGGCGGCGGCGCCACCAGCCTTTTGCGCCTCAGCAATCGCATGTAAGCACAAGGTGGTCTTCCCTGAGGATTCTGGCCCGTATATTTCAATCACCCGCCCTCTTGGCAACCCGCCTATTCCTAAGGCCATATCAAGCGTCAACGATCCTGTGGAAATTGCCGGAATATCAACCGGAACATCAGCACCACCTAACTTCA
>JAOUQB010000194.1 GCA_029879555.1 Nitrospirota bacterium
ATTCGGATAATCGTTCGGATGCGGTTTCAGTGGGTAAAGGAGGTAGAGGCTCTTCAACGGGGGCCGTTTTTGACGTTGGAGGCGGGGCTGCTTTCTGGGTCGGCGTCGGGGCGGTCGTTTTCGTTGCAGCAGGAGCAGGCCTAGGAGGAGTCGTTGACTGAGTGGGTAATGAAATCAATGCCACATCAATAGTACGAAAGGGCTGTTCTTTTTCGGATTGGAACCTTAGAAACATGGCCATGACAATGACAAGAGCATGGAGCATGCAGGATGAAATGAGACCCCAGCGGAAGGATGATCCATCTGAAGAGGAGTCAGCTGTAAGGCCAAGAGTAATAAGGCTGGGGGATGCAGCATGTTCCATGGAACAGAAATTTAAGGGGAGACTCCAATTTGCTCGGCTTCGATTGTTTCCATTTTTGGCCCGGTGACCATTCCTAATCGTTCAATTTTTGCCCCTTTGACTTCATCCATAATTTGTACAACGGTCCCATAGGGTACGGTTTGGTCCGCACGTAAATAGACTGAAACAAGGGAATTCGCGCTTTTTGCTTCCTGTAGTTTTACTCGTAGATTCACCAGGCTAATAGGATCGTTCCCAAGTGACAGACTATGGTCTTTCTGAATCGTGACGACCAATCGCTCTTCTGCTTTGATATTGTTCGCTGCTGATGTCGGCAAATTAATATCTAACCCTCTATGCAACATTGGAGCCGTAACCATAAAAATGACCAGCAATACGAGAACAACGTCCACCAGCGGAATCACATTGATCTCGGAAAGAAATTGGCGAGGGCGAGATCCGGTCGTCATCTGGTCATTTCCACTTCCAGGGCTTTTTCGGATTCCTCGAGTGTATTGAGGAACTCAATGGTAAAGGCTTCAACGCGAAACGACATTTTGCGTATTCTGGATAGAAAAAAGTTATAGGCCATGACGGCTGGAATAGCGGCAAAAAGTCCTGCGGCGGTGGCCACGAGTGCTTCGGAAACCCCTGGGGCCACTGCAGCAATACTGGCAGACCCTTGGGTCCCAATTTCTCCAAAAGCGTTGATGATTCCCAGTACCGTTCCTAAGAGGCCAATAAAAGGGGTTAAATTTCCGGTGGTAGCCAAGAATGGCAATAACGATTCTTGTTGATTTATCTGGTTCTGTATGACGTACTGGGCGACTTTTTCTAAATATTGTCGATTGGGCAAGGGATCCCCATTTTGAGTCGCTAAGTCATGTTGTGTGCTGAAAAGGTCAGACGGTGGCGGAAATCGATCGGTCACACTGAGGTAAACAACCGAGCTGGGACTGAGTCTGTAATGTTGCGCCTGGAGCCGTAAGGCTTGGTGATCGATCGGGTTTTTTTCATACAGTTGCAGGAATTGTGCGTCTTCCCGATTGATTTGTTGAAATTGTCGGAATTTATTCACAATGATTCCCCAAGAGACTATGGAAAATAGTGAGAGAATCACGAGAATGAAAATGGACAAGAGTCCTAGAGATCCCAGAAGCTCAACAGGGTTAGCAAATGGCATAATGTGTTTAGACCTCCATCAGGCTATTCAGGAGCAGTACGGGGGATGGATATGACAGAACAAACCAATGAGAGATGGGGTGGCGGGGCCGACGGGATTTGAACCCGCGACTTCCAGATTGACAATCTGGCGTCCTAACCTGGCTGAACGACGGCCCCTTCTATAATTTTGTTTTAGGCAAACAGCCCACGGGATTCTTCCATACGGGGAAGTTATATTTTTATGCGGGCTGGTTAATATATCAGATTGAGCTGACCTTATGCCAAATAAAAATTGGTAGGCGGAACAGGGATCGAACCTGTGACCTCTGCCGTGTAAAAGCAGCGCTCTGCCAATTGAGCTATCCGCCTAGAACGTCAAAAAAACAGCAATTTCCTCATTATAACAGGGAGTTAGGCCTTGTCAACTTTGTAGAAATAGTGTGGAATACGGTTTGACATGGTCTTGAGACGTGGGTATAAGGCAGCACATTGTTTTCGACTTTGACAAAATAATTTCGGCCGTCGTTCAAATTTTACGGAGAGGAAATATCGAAGATGGGGTACAAAATAAAAGATCACGCTGATAAATCGGCGGCTCCTGAACCGGTTGTAGCTTTGTCTAGCAAAGAACAATTTTTGTTTTTTGTGGAGGAACATCGGGGATTGGTATGGGGGGGCATACTTTTAGTGGTTGTTCTCATCGGCGGGCTTGTGATCCTTAATTGGCTTTCTCAGCAGAAACAGGAAGAAGCCTGGGAAATGCAAGGGAAAGCGCAACACATGTACCTGGACCGTCCCCTTGATGATATTGAGAAAGGCAAAGCCAATATCCAACAAGCCTCAGGGATGTTTCAGGATATTCTTACGCAATATCCCACTACGCCCAGTGCAAAAATTTCTTCCTTTTTACTGGGGAATAGTTTCATGGAGGCCGAAAATTATCAGGGCGCGATTGAAGCCTATTCCCAGTTTCTTCAAAAACATTCCCAAGACCCTGTTCTGATTGGCCTGGTACAGCAGCGGTTAGGGTTGGCGCAATTACTGAATGGTAATCGAGGTGCGGCGATAAGTGCCTTTGATGCGGTATTGGAAAACGCTCACGCACTCAACAAAGATCAGGTACTTTTTGAATTGGCAAAGTTGGGGGAATCTGAAGAGAAAATCGATGAGGCCGTTAATCGATACAAGCAACTCATTCAGGAATTCCCGCTTTCTCCCTTTTCGACAGAAGCCAATCTTCGGGTGAAAGTGTTGGCTCCTGAAGAAGCCAAGGAATCGGAAAAATCAGAAACGATCGATGGTCCTCCGGGTACGGCAGAGATGGCAGATTCTCCAGGCGGCGAAGATGCAAAAGATAAGAAGGAAGAAGGTCAGTAATTAGCTGTAATCAAACGAGAAGTAATGGAGATTAGTGACTCACCATTAACATATGCCCAGCTTGAATGATGCTGGACGATAAGTTATTCAAGGCCCGTAGATCCCGCACGCTCACGCTAAATTGTTGAGCAATACTCCACAAACTATCACCTCTTTGTACACGGTACCATTGTGAGGCCCCAGTTGGAGATTTTTGAATTGGAGGTTTCCCCTTCACGCGCAACCGATCTCCCGGATAAATTAAATGAGTCGAAAGATTGTTAAGGCTTTTGAGTTGGCTGATAGAAGTGTTAAAACGAGTCGCAATCAGGCCTAACGAATCTCCATATCGAACCCGGTACCAGACGATCTGATCGTCGGCGTAATCCTCGTCTCCACCTCGCACCCGCAGTTTCGTTCCTACCCGAATCAGGTTGCTTGATAAACGGTTCATGTCCTTCAGTTGTCGCACTTTCATTCCGAACCGTCTGGCAACCACCGATAAGCTGTCCCCTCGTCGTACTTTGTACCATTGAGTGGGGGGCGGTGGGGGCTGTGTCCAAACGGGAAGTGTCGCATGTTGGGCCGCGATTAATGAAGACATGCCAACGGGCACTTTAAGATGGTAACCGGGGCCATTGGACTTTGGAACGATATTACGCCTGAGTTCTGGATTAAGCCGTTTGAGTTCTTCAAGCGAGATGCCAGTTTGGTCTGTAATCGCAGAGAGTTGAACGGGTTTGGCAATCAAGGCTTCTTCAAATTCATGCTGATCACCGTCAGGTGCGAGAAATCCATAGGCCGTGGGATTTTTGGCTATAAGGGTGGCCGCAATGAAGCGTGGGACATAGTCTTTGGTTTCTCGTCGGATGTACCATGTCCGGCGAATCTTCCAAAAATCACGAGATCCAGTTTTTTTAATGGCCCGCCCGACTTTTCCGCTTCCGGCATTATAGGCCGCTAATGCAAGCGGCCAAGACCCAAACCGATCATACAGATCGCGGAGATGATGGGCTGCCGCCACGGTGGATTTAATGGGATCTCGGCGCTCATCCACGTACCAATTGACATTGAGCTTATACATACGGCCTGTGGCTTTCATGAATTGCCAGGGGCCGGAGGCACGTGCGCGTGAGAAGGCTCGTGGATTGAAGCCAGATTCTACCAGTGACAGATACATCAGATCGGTGGGAAGTCCAAACTCCCGAAAAATAGGCTCCACGACCTCTTTGTAGTGATGGAATCGGTCGAGGTAGGATTGAAACCGATCGGCAATGCCCTCCTGAAAATAGCGCAAATTTTTGGCAACGGCGTCGTTAAGAACAAGAGGAATTGTTCCATAGTTGGAAATTGTGGTTGGCTCCACGGGTTCCCAGTCGGAGCGAAAAACATCCTCGAAGCGAGCCAGATAAATGTGGGGGTGTAAACCTTCGGCCAATCGTGCTTCGACGTTCCCCTGCGACAAAATTTCTGAAGGATGTTCCAGAGAAAAAATGGAATGATCAAGTTCAAAGAAAGTCCAATTGAAACGGGACCATGACGGGAGGCGCTCATCTTGAGGAATGGGAGGTGCCTGAACAAGATCTGAATTGGCGAGGTCTTCCTGTAAATCTGATAATTCCTCGTCTTTGACGAGTGGTTCATCAGTTAGATCAAGGCTCTCTTGAGCGACAGTTTCCTGATGACGGTGTGCCGGTTCATGGATAATATACGAAGGAACTTCTTCGTGATTGATGACCGGGGAATATGTGGCTTGCGGTTCATCCAGAGGAGCTTGCCGCGCAGTACTGGATGATTGGGTATTTAAACGTTGAGGAAAAGTATGGCGAGAACGGGTTTCTCTCTCAAAACCAGATGAAGTGAGTTGGTTGTTGGACGGGATAGCCGGGTAGCTGCCACGGGTCGCCAAGGAATAATTGATGGTGAGTGATTCAGAGGGAAGATCGATAGGAAGGGTGGTGTTCTCAGCCCATCCCGGTGAGGAGGTCAAGACGCCGAAGGCCATCATGACGCTTCCGATAATACTTGTATGAGGAAAGGTCATGATTGTTTCACAAAAGGAACAGCCAGAAGAACGATAGGAGGTTCTTCCCAAGTAGCACCTGTTCTAATACTTTTCGGCAGATCCGTGCATATCTTGATAGGCTACCCCCCGACCTATCCGATGTCAATCAGGTCCGAGAAAAATTCCATATTGCGGTGTTGGGGAACGTAGGGAGGGGGAATTCCTTAAGGATTTAGGTCGGAAAGTGGAAAGTTTTCGGAGAATATACGGAGTTTTCGTCGATAGAAAATGGGGAATTATCGGTGAGGGTTCACGGGCAGTGCCAATGTGAAATATCGTCCACCCTCCTCAAATAAGAGATGTTTATTTTGAAGGGTCGTGAGGAGATCCGCGAGTGGGAGTATTTCCTTATCCGATCCAGCAGCCGGGTGATCCTGGAGGCCCTTGCGGATTTGCTCAAACGACTTGGCTTGGTCATTGCAAAATTCCAAGATAAACGCATAGGGGTGATCAAAGCGTTCGCTT
>JAOUQB010000195.1 GCA_029879555.1 Nitrospirota bacterium
CTCACACAAGAAAGTTTAGATACGGTCAGCAAGCGTTGGCCCAACCTGTTTGATTCTGCCCCATATCCACGAATCGTTCTCGTAATCGGAGGATCAACAGCACGCTTCACGTTAACTCCAGATTTTGCTTGTACCATAGGGAACCAGATAAAAGACCTAGCCAACGCATGTGGTGGAAAAGTTTTTGCGGTGACCTCTCCGAGAACCGGCAACGAGGTGAGTCAGGCACTGCAGTCGATCCTCACACCCGAGCACCATGTTCATCAATGGCAACCGAATCAATCGGATAATCCCTATTTCGCCTATCTGGCAGGGGCAGACGTCATCATCGTGACTGGTGAAAGCGAATCCATGTTGGCGGAAGCGGCCTCATTGGGAAAATCGGTGTACATTATTCCCTTGCCTGAAAATCCACCAACCTGGAAAATTCGATTGAGTGAAGCCATTGTCCAACGCGCACGCTCTCGCCCTTTAAATAAACGAGGAACCGTTCGACCGCAACAAGGGCTCGAACGCCTCTGTGCACGCCTTATTCGATCAGGGCTCGTGCAACCTCGACGAGACCTCACCCTCCTGCATGATTCCCTCATCAAGAAGGGGATTGCCCGCCCGTTCGGAGAACCCATTAAAAATGGCGCCCGCCCACAATTAAGGGAAACCGAAAGGGTCGCCAAAAAAGTCAAAGCTATGTTGGGAATTTTTGACCACGAAGCTGTCTAAGCATGCACACTCCCGAGATGACATCATCCTAATTGCTTCCTTAAAAGTCATATTCACCGAATGCCCAAACCTCGCCGCCGCCTCATTCTTCCTGTTGAAGTCTTTAATAGGGAATTCGATGCCAAAGTCCTACTCGCCTGCTTTGCCGCAGAGCGTGGTTTTTCGGTCATTGTAGGGTCGAAACGCGAAATTCATCTAAAAATGGACTTGTTACCTCAATCCATCTACCTGGCCATTAATTTATCAGATCGCAATATTCTCATCGATACATTACTGAACAAACTCGGACACCGCATTGCAGGAGGGGATGAAGAAGGCATTGTCTATTCTTCTCCGGAAATCTACATTAAGGAAAAACTTGGCTCGGAAGTTTTCAAAAAACCAGAAATCTTCCTGGCATGGGGACCGGAGAATCAACGAATCTGGAAGACTCACTCCGACTATCAGGGGGCACCCATTCACATTACGGGAAACCCCAGAATTGACTTATTACGACCGGAGCTACGTCCCTTCTGGGAAGGTCAAACACAAGATCTGCGCAACCGCTATGGGCGATTCATCTTGATCAATACGAATTATGATCGAATCAATAACCATCGGCCAGGCAAGGGAGAAGACCAACAAATACTGAAAGCTGCACAGGAAAATCCATCCGCCGTCAGCGAATACGACCTCGCTCTCGCAACCTATCACCGGGATTTATTTCAGAACTTTCAGACCATGGCTTCCACCATTGCCCATTCGTACCCTGATTACACGATCATCATTCGACCGCATCCTTCAGAAAGTCAAGACACATGGGAAAAAGCCACAGCAGACTGCTCAAATGTCCAGGTGGTCTTTGAAGGTAATATTGTTCCGTGGCTCTTGGCAGCTCAAGTCGTCATCCATAACAGCTGTACCACAGGGCTCGAAAGCTATATCCTTGGCGTCCCAGTCATTGCCTACCGCCCCCTAACCTCAGATCGTTTCGACAGAAAATTGCCAAACAGCCTGAGCCAACAGGCCTTTGATCTGCCTGAACTTCATTCACTCGTAGACGTTTCTGTAAAAGGGGCCTATCACCCGGATCCGAATATTTCGACCACACAGAAAAACCTCATTCAACAATATATCGCGTACCTAGAGGGATCATTCGCTTCGGAAAAGATGGTTGACATCTTAGAAGAATATGACAATACGCTAGAGAATAAGCCTGCCATACATCTTCCAACATATCTCACGGGTAAAACAGAGGCGGTCTGGCGGAGAATCAAACGGCAATACAATGCATCTTTTCATATGAACAACAATCATCGACAAGAACGCTACCAATACCTCAACCATATTTTCCCAGATATCGAATTGAGGGACGTAGAAAGTCGAATCGAAAATTTCCAATCGATACTGAATCGCTTTAAGGGCCTGGCCACTCGTCGCATTACCAATGGAATTTTTGAAGTCACCTCCACGCGTTCATAGCCTACCCCATTAGAGAATCCCGCTGAAATCGCTGCTGGGCGAATCCCCAACTTGCATCGCAGAAACCACTACCACGCCGTCCACCCACCATCAACCACCAACGTGCTGCCCGTCATATAACTCGAAGCATGAGATGCCAGGAACACGAAAGGGCCTCGTATTTCTTTCAATTCACACATACGCCCTAATGGAGAAAGTTTGGCAAAATTATCTTGGAAGGCCTTAGGATGTTGGTTCATGATTCCATGTGGGACCACCGTATTACATCGAATACCTTCACGCGCATAAAAGGTCGCAATATAACGGGAGAAATTCGGCACCATTGATTTCGTCCCCACATAATCAATGGGTTTAAATACGGGAGCGGTTTCAGGGTCTGTTTCATAAAGGGATTGATTCGGAGCCACGAGCGAATAGGTAGACGCCACATTGATAATGTGCCCAGAACGACGAGGAAGCATGAGGCGCACGGCATGCTGAGTCACACGTATTAATCCTGTGGCATTCACGGCAACCGAACGCTCCCAAAGCTCAAGCGGATAATGTTCAAATCGAGAGAGATTGATCGCCTTTTGGCCGTCATCGAACTTGGCATCAATAGCCGCAAGATTCACCAACACATCCAATTGATGATACGTTTCTTGAATGTGATGAAAAAGCTTGCCAACTGATTCCTCAGAAGTGACATCGGCACTGATTCCAGAGAAATTTCCTTCAGGATACCGTCTGTTCAAGCGTGCAATTTGCGCATGTAATTTTTCAGAAGATTGGTTGTCGGTAGCAATGACTGTAGCCCCATAGGCGGCATACGCATCGCACACCTCTTGCCCAATAAGTCCTCCAGCTCCCGTTACAAGAATAATCTTTCCGTCCAGGGAAAATTCAGATTCGTTCATGTCAAACCTTTCGAAAGAGCCCGTTGAGCGATACGAACACTTTCCGCGCCAGTAGCAATATCTGGCATCGGTTGTTCCCCAGCATTCACACACGAGAAAAAATAACGCAATTCTTCAAGAAATAAATCATTCCGATCAAACGTCTCAGGCAACGTCATCACCTCTTCAGAAGTGTGTGGAAACTCTTGAGGAGAGTGGACTTTCCCAATGGTCGATTCCCACCGAGTTAATGTTCCAGCAAGAATATCGATCTGAATCTTTCCATGGCTACACACGATTTCCCACATTCGAACTGGTGGCCGCTGACAGAAATCAAGGTGCACATTTGCCGTCACACCGTGCTTGAATCCTAGAAGAAGATCAATGCTATGTTCCACGTTCATCTCCAATGGAGAGATAAAGTTTGGCAGTCCCGCCACCTTGTCTGGAGCTCCGAGCAACCAGACTAATAAATCTAGGTCATGACTGAGTGTGAGGGCCGGTCCTCCACCCATATCCGAACGGGCGGCATAACTTTGGCGATAATCTTCCCAAGGATGCCAATCAGGGAGATGTTCACCCCATGTTGTCCGGAGAAAAAGAGGTCGGCCAAGACACCCGGAAGGTCCTTCATCCAGCCAGGCTTTGAGCTGTTTGAAAAATGGATGAAACCGCAACATGTATCCCACCATGGCTAAGCCACGGTTGGAATCTAAGGCATGGCATAGGTCCTCAATTTGGTCTACATTGTGGCTGAGGGGTTTTTCTATAAATAGATGGCTTTTCGCGCGGGCAGCTTCTAAGGCCACCGGAATATGGAAGGCTGTAGGATTCGTGACAAACGTGACCGTCGGCGCGAAGTCCGCTAAAGCGTTGCTGAGGTCGGTATAGATGGGAATCGAGACATTTAGATTGCGGAATGGCAAATTGCGAGCCCTGTAGACCGCAATGTCGGTGTATCCAAGAGCAGTCAGATTTCGAATGTGTCGCTCACCGACAGAACCAACGCCACAGACCAAGATACGATGAGCGGTATCCACGTTACAACGAATCAACAAAATAAAAGGAAAGGAGAATGAGTACAGGTCGGGAAAGCTGAAAAGTCATAGGCTAATTAGATATATGAGGAGATGAAGGTCGAATGCAATCCAACCCTTTCATTACAGCCTCCGCCACTTGAAAACCGAGTTCACCGTCAATATCCACGGCATAGTTTGAGTCCGTTATCAATGGCAGCACATTCTTTCCCGTCATCGATCCATCGAGAATCGTTGAAGCCCGGATGACATCAAGCCCCCCCGTTTGCCACCATACAACTGGCAATTCCTGGCGCGGATGATTAAAGGGTTCAAGTATCCCAGGCAATTCAAGTAGCGGTTTCATAAACGGCATGGCGTTCTGGTCCTCGCCACCAGGACGCCACATTTTATAGGGCGTACATGGCGAAGGACACACCGCACGGACGCTGGTCGCCTCAGGATGATTCACGAGCATCTGAATCGCAGAATCCACTTGTCCTCGAAACCGTATGGGAGAGGTGGGACGAAGATGGACGATGATTTCTGGCTTCCAATGTTGATGTTCATCAAACCATTGAAGCGCGTGAAGAAACAATGGAAGATCGGGAGACGCATCCTGGGCTAATGAGGAGGGACGAAGAAACGGGACGTCAGCACCATACGCCTGGGCATATTGTTGAATCTCAAGGTCATCCGTCGAGCAAATAATTCGTGTCACCCCCTGCGCTTGCGTAGCGGCGGCCACCGCATAAGCCAACAGGGGATGGCCTTGCAAATGAAGGATGTTTTTCCTTGGCAATCCCTTTGATCCACCCCTGGCAGGGATAACAGCTAACACCTGCGGCACAGAATTATCTCTTTTCTCAACTGACATCTTACCGATGACGAAATTTCAGTTTTTCGCGTTGCGGCAATTCAATGGGGAGCAATTCGCTCGGCCTCAGAGTCCAGGCTTGGCGGAGATGCTTGATGTCACGGGTGAGCTTGGAAAACCCGCTTGGTTCAAGAGAGGCCGCATGGTCGGACCCCTTCCAGGCCCGATCAAGGGTAAAATGTCGTTCAATAAATGAGGCCCCTAACACTGTTGCAATCGAATCAATAGCGATCCCATTATGGTGGCCAGAAAACCCTATCTCGCCAACCCGCCCGGTATTCTTATATTTTTGAATGAGACGGACAATTTCCAAAAGACAGACATCATCAAAAGGGACTGGATACCCTGAAGTACAGGAATACAAGACAACCCGCTGCGGACAAGACTGAAAGACGCCCACGGCAGTCTCAATTTCTTCCTCAGTCGACATTCCC
>JAOUQB010000197.1 GCA_029879555.1 Nitrospirota bacterium
ACGATGTCTGATTGCCAGCATGTACAAGAACGGCCATCATGTGCTTCTTGTGGGCTTAAACGTCAAAAACCGATGGAAACAGGCCGAGCAACTGCTTCAATATGGACAGGCCCTGTTGGTAGGGAAATGATTCACTCACAGAATCGGGCCATCAACGCCTCCCCCCTATTTGTCGCGTCCGACGTGAAAGAGGTAGGCCTCGCGAAGATTTTCCTGAGCAAGAACATAGTCAGGTTGGAGGGTGAGGGCCACACGAAATTCTTCAATCGCATGCGTCCAATCACCTTGTAACGCATAGGCATGACCCAGGTTGTTATGCGGCCTGGCTTTTTGTGGAGATTTGTGAACAGTATCCGACCACAACAGAACGGAATCCTGGTACAAGGCATTTCGCTGAACCGTTAAGAAACAAAGAACTAAGATCCATGCCAGCCCAATCGACCGACAACCTGTCCGCACCCATGGCAACCATGATGTGGCCCTGAAGACCCAGTTAAAAATCGCCAGACCAACCGTCATAACCACAATGAAAACTCCCATAGAAGGCAAATACAAGTTGCGCTCACTTAATAGATCATTGCGCGGAATGATACTGTTCGTCGGGAGAAGGTGAAGAAAAAACCAACCGACACCAAACGCCACCAGAGGCAATCGTCGCATTGCAACTAAGGCCCCGACGATTAATCCGCACAACACCATCAGATCAAGAAGCAATGGCCATTGAAGGATGGAATGCACAAGAGGAAGATCATGATCAAAGGTCTGTTTCCAAGGCGCGAAAAACAGGAGGAGGGCATAAGCCACCGCATGCACCTGACTCAAGACATTGTCGAAAATTGGACGGATGCCAAGACTGAAATCGGCCAAAAAGACATAACGGGGATGCAGCCAAAGAGCGACAGCCATGACCAAGACCATGCTCCAAAATGGCACATGGCAGGAGAGAAACAGGGAACCGAGAGCTCGCCCATGAAGGCGCCGCACCAGAATATCCCAGAGCAAGAGCGCAAGAGGAAAGGTCACGGCGGTTTCTTTAGAAGCCATCGCCAAGAGAAAGGCCACCATGGCAGCGATAAACCAAACTTTGTGTTTTGCCTCGCGACGTCCCTCTTCCGTACCCTTGAGATACAGCAGGAAGGCCAGAAGATAGAAACAGGTCATGAGCCCGGAAGCTCGCCCGGAGAGATACGTCACCGTTTCGGTCGTAAGAGGATGAACCAGAAAAATGATCGCGGTCCAAAACGCAATAGAGGGGCTATCATCCGTCCTGGCACGTAGCACAATCCAATACACCAATAAGCCTGAGACCAGATGCAGCCCGATATTGATAAAATGATACCCCCAAGCGGAATCAGCAAAGAGGAACCGGTCCCACAGAAAGGTGCCGTAGAGGACGGGACGAACCATATGGTCGAGATGACCAATAAATATCTCCCCGCCCGAGACATGGGGATTGTCGACGATCGAGGCATAGTCATCAAATTGGAACTCACCCAGTAACGAATTGGCGTAAACCACGAGGGAAATCCCCACCAGCCAGAGCACAGATGGATCGCTTGACTTGAAAATTTTCATCATCCACAAATTATGCTCCAACACCAACTGACTGTACAGAGGAGGAAGGGAATGCACATCATAAGGCTCTTGCCATTCGTTCTAGGAGGTATCCTGCTACTCATCGGTATTCCAATCGACAGCCGAGCCCAAGGGTCCGCCTGCGGCTGCAGCCAACAAGACAAGCTTGACCTGGATAGCCGAATCAAACAGGTCACCGCTGCCATGAAAGAATACGATGCCTTAATCTCTGAATGGGAAAGAAAAGAAAAAGGAGCAGGCGAACCGCTCATGCTCAATTCCACACATCGGAGAAGTGTGCAAGGATCTGTTGGATTCAGGATGTCCGGCGCAGGGGATCCCAATGCCAGGAGATTCGATGCCGTGACCGATGCAGCCTGCTATATCACGGTCAACCCGGCCGCTACGTCATGCCTGCGCGGCGCGCTGGAAGATCATGAGGCGGTGCATAAGAAGGCCTGTGAGAAGAACACCAGCTCCAATCCATTCACCGATTGGCGCGCCAGTCAGCGAGTGGTGGATTACATGAAAGAAGAACAAGCGGGATATCAAAAGGAATTAGAACGACTCACGAAAGAACGGAATCAACAACAGAAGAATTGCCAGAAATTGACCAAGCTAGATCCCAGCATGCAACGGCAATTGGAACAAGGGATGGCGCAACAAGAACGACTACAGAGCGCAAACAATCGCCTGGAGAGTTATGGAAAGTCATTGAACTAATCAAACGTGAATGCACTAATCAGGAGGAAAATCCATGACAGCATGTTCGTATATGACCCGAGGGGCGATGATCACCCTGCTTCTGGTATGTGGGAATGCCCCGGATAATCCTGCATGGGCGACATCCTTGGCCGCTCACCCCATCTCCCAGGAAGCCACTTCAAAGGAAACACCAAAAGATGAAGTGGTGAAAACATATCTGGCCACCTGCCGGGCCAAACCCGTCAAACAGACCGAATGCAACACCGTCCAGAAGGAAGCCATCGACATACTCAAAGAGGATTTGCGCACATTGGGATCCTCCGCCAATCCAACATACCTCCCGGCCATCTTTACCGTGTCCAAATCAGATGAACCCGATCTGCGTATTGCCGCCGCCGACGCCGTCGGCATGATCGGTCCCCCGGAGTCGGCAGTGGAACAACTCTTCTCATTAGTCAACGATCCCGTGCCGGACGTGCGAAAAGCCGCATCCCAAATGCTACAACATGGAAAAGGGGAGACTCTCGACCTCTTAGCCAGACGCACCGGGAGCTCTCTCCAGGCAGGTCGAACACTGGAAACCCCGCCGGATGCGAAGAAATATGGAATGCCAGTCGTTCCGGATAGCACCTATCTCTTCTTTGCCAGTGATGTCACGCAAGGGCGGCTCACGTACGTGACGAAAAAAGACATGAAAGACAATCTGGCCTTTTTTAAACAAAAAGCAAAAAAAGGGCCATTGGAACTTGGGGCATTCAAAGAACTGTATGGAAACGCTTTAGATGATGAACAAAATGCCAGGGAGCAGGCGCAACAAGAAGCCATGGCTAACATACTTTCACAAGAGCCACCCACGGATCCTTCAAAGATGGATGCCTATCTGAAACAGATGGAACAGGCGCAAACCGCCATGGCCACGCAAGCAACCTTTATGACTGAAGAACTCTATCCTCCTGATGTCTTCGCGTCACCAAAGGTCTATGTCCTGGAGGAGCGAAAGATTGGGCAACGGAACTATCCAACGAAGTATGTCGTCCTCTATGAAGACCAGGCTCTCAAGCGACCGGGGGTCCGGCTCTGCTGGATGACCTCGTCCGAGCAGGCGATAAAGTCTGTACAAACGCCCTCCATGATGGAGGAGGCGGTTGAAAAGCAAGTTCCGCAAGAAAACCTGGATCCTGTCATTAAAGAAAAAAGCAAACAGGAACGGAAAAAATTTCAGCAGGAACAGTCGGATCTTGAAAAGCAACTGGGATTTTAAGAAACAGAAATATCTGGGATGAAAACTTTCAGCCGATTTCCATATTTTTGAGGTCCCGCATTCGCAACAAGGAGCATGAAGATGAAAGTGGGATTCCTTGGAATAGTGCTAGGGGTTATGGTCTCCATCGGAGTGGCTTGGGGAATTCTGTTCGAAGTCAAAGAAGCCGTGTAGGAGGCCCTTTGCCGAAAATTGGCGACGGACTATGCGAACGATCCCAAGGCCTTCACGGTACAATCAATTGCACAACTACAGATCCGCCTGGCTCAAACAGTGCCCCCCCTTTTCTCCGGTGTCGGTTGCACTGCTCGGCCCATGCCACCAGGCCAGGGAAACCTAGAGGGGGGGGGGAGGGACGACCAACTCGTGGTGCTCAGGCAAGGCCCGCCAATTCATCAGAGCGTCCACTTAGATGGCCGGATAGAAGGCCTCGATCAATGAAGAGGAAAGGAGAGCGAGGGGAGGAAAGTGGCCTTTCCAAAACGATGACATGATCGGAATCAATCAGTTGTTTTCTTGGGATAATCAAAATCCAACAACTCACCTTGAGCCTGGCCAATTTTCGACCACGTATCAGTCGGAAATCTCAAGATCGCCATCCCACAGGTTGGGACATTCTCGATCTGACTCCCGCTCAGTGCATTAATCAAATGGGTAAAGGTGGGATTGTGTCCAACCAGCATGGCGCAATCAATGGCGTCATCCAGTTCGCGAATAATCAAAATCACATTGATCGGTTCGGCCCCGTACAGGCGTTCGTCAATTGTTATCTCTGAGATGGGATAGTCGATTGCCTCTGCCAAAATAGTGGCGGTGGTTTCAGCGCGAACTGCGGAGCTAGAGATAATGATCTGGGGTTGTGGCTTTCGCTTGCGTAGGCGTTTTCCCATGCGAGGGGCATCTTGCTCTCCGCGTTCGTTGAGCGGGCGGGCATGATCGGACATATTGGCATTGTTCCAAGAAGATTTGGCATGACGACTCAAATACAACGTTTTCATCGTGGTGTTCTATAAAGAAAAGAATGTGTAAGGGGTGGATAGACTCTTATACCAATAAAGGAGTAGCAACGGCATTAGAAAGAAGAGATTTGCGAAAAATAATCATCATCAATACATCATACGTACTCCGTCATCCCGCCATGTCCCACTTCGTCAAATGGGACCTCACGATATCTTGAAATTTTGAAGGTAAGAGTCGATATGCACCTAAAAACCATGTAATTTTTTGACCGAAGAACAACGTGCCATTCAAGTGGTCGTTCAAGCCTCCACGTAGAAGCCATGAAGCCGATTCATCTATAGGATCGTGGTTTTTGCAATTATAATCAATGAGTTTGGTATCTTGGTGCATGGTGGTTCTCACGACACTCGATAAATCGTGATGTGTCGTGGGTGCCACAGGACTGCAGACCTTGCCATGTCTCGCTGCTGGGGGAATGGCATGCTCTTAGGATTGGGTTTCGATATAGATAATTCGCGAAAAGTTGTGTTACAAAGAGTGATACATTACTCACTATTAATATTTGATAAATCATTTATTCAAAGGGAGTCTTGCCATGCCACTTAGACACCACCCATTGGTCAAAGAGTTTCCAGAACATCATGATCGTATTCATGAATTGAAAATATCGGATGGACATTTTCACCGCCTCATGAACGACTATGAGAATCTTGATAAGGAGATTTTTCGGGCAAAAAGCGATGTAGAGCCGACAGACGATACCCATCTCAAGGAGTTGGGTGTACGACGGGTGCAGTTAAAGGATCAGATTTATGCCTTGATTCAGCAATAGTGACAATGTGATTGGTGGGTGCATTCCATTGCGCCTGCCC
>JAOUQB010000196.1 GCA_029879555.1 Nitrospirota bacterium
AATACGCTTCGAACAAAACCCGAAACCTTTCAGCAAGGCTTACTTCACGATCCTCATGAAAAATGGGTGTTCTTCGAAAAGATTTTCGAAGTATCGGGTCTCTCTCGAAAACACCGAGGTATCATCACCCAATTAGCCCAGACGCCCACCTTCACTTCATCAAAGATAGAATCCCTACGATTCCTAAGAATTTTTACTGATGCATCTGCCAGAACGATCGGACCATAGAGTCCAGGCCCTCGCAGATTTTGATACCTCTCAAATCAGGAAAGTGCACCCAACCTTCACAAGATAAAAGGCTACAACTGTGGTATTCCTACAACAGCCATTCCTTCACTTCAGTGGTTTTCTTAAAAAACCCCTGTGTTTTATCATGCGTACAACAAGTATTACTTTTGCATTCAACCTTTGAAGCTTAACGTCGTCAATCTTCATTCCAATGCGCCAGCAACAAACCCTCTCAAGATCAACTTTTTCTTCCGGCATTGGCCTCCATTCTGGGGGACTGGCCTCTATGGCTATCCATCCGGCTCCGCCCAATACGGGAATCATCTTTGTCAAACAGGCCGGGGAGCAAACGCTGGCGTGCCCAGCCACCATTCAATACCTACGACAAACGGATCACTGTACCACTCTGCAAGCAGACGATTTTCAGGTCCAAACCGTCGAGCACATCTTGTCAGCTTTAGCTGGACTTGAAATTGATAATGCCTATGTCGAAGTTCAGGGAAATGAAATTCCCGCGGCCGATGGAAGCGCCGCGCCCTTTGTCGAAATCCTCACCGAATGCGGACTCATAGCCCAGGATGAGACTCGCACCTACATCAAGATTGTTCAGCCCATCCATGTGGAGGATGAACATCGATCAATTGAGGTTCGCCCCGCCGCCCTCCCTCGCATGAGCTATTTTATTGACTTTCCCCACCCGCTCATTCAACAGCAACACTATGAGCATTCCTGTACGCCTCGGGAATTCAGCAGAAATATTGCTGGGGCTCGCACCTTTGCGTTCCGACATGAAGTCGAATATCTGTGGTCTCGCGGATTAGGATTGGGAGGCTCACTGCATAATACCGTCGTCTTCTCAGAATCAGCATTAGTCAACGAAGAACCCTTGCGATTCAGCGACGAATGCGTTCGTCACAAAATCTTGGATCTAATTGGCGATCTCTCGCTCATCGGATTCCCGATCATCGGACATTTTCAGGCCAAACGAGCCGGGCACCTGCTCCACACCCAACTGGTTCAAGCTATTCTGGATAACCCAGACAAATGGATCATGCTCAACGCCGAGAATACCCAAAAATCCGACATTCTCCATCGAGCCACTGCCACATCAAGCTCACGCCCCCTACCAGAACTCGAACCAGCGTTTCTCTCCGTCTAAGCCGTTTCTCCAACTCCATCTGTTCCGGTGACGTTCCCAAAATTTGGTGCAGTAGATTTCCCCACAATGGGAACTCTCATGAAGATTGCCACTGACTACCAGCCATGGTACCGTCCCCCGTCATGATGAGCCGACGTTCTCCTTCGCATCTTTTCGCCAGCATTGACCTCTATCAATGGACATGGATGAGTGTCTTTACCTTTTTTGTCCTATCAGGAACAGCCATCAGCGGAACGCCCATCGAACAAGACCCAAAAGGTTTCTATGGCATCTTGTGGGGCAATCCACTCGCTCATCGGGAAGACCTTAAATCCATAGATTCTTCCTCTTCTCTACAGGTCTATACCCTCAAACAAGGAAATCCCGATCTTGACGGCATTCCCATGGAGTCCCTCAAACTCTATGGCTTAGATGATCAATATGCCCGCGCCCTCTTTCACTATCAAGGCGCCGCCACACACAAATCGTTGTTAGAATATCTGGAAGGGCACTTCGGAAATATCGATCAACCATTTGGCAGCATGATGCGAGGCTTGAATCAGCAATTCACCTGGCGTGGTCCGGAAACAGAAATCACGATCACCTACCATGGCTTCCGAGAGCGAGGGTTTCTCTCAGCGGAAAGTCGGGTCCTAGCGCCAAAATTTCTTCACATCCACGGCGAGCATTCCTTTTAATCCTCTCCACTAAAAATTCGACTTTCAACATGAAGAGATCGATACTTTCCCCTATGGTGAGACTGCCCAATGAGAAAACTGGCAAACGCCAAACATGAAATCTCAACAAAAATCCTGCAATGAAAGCATGGCGAATACGCTCTAAGGTTTCCCTTTATTGACCAGAAACGTTTGCGCCAAGAGCTCACATCCATTCACTATTGGCTGATCCTTCCTCTCCTCCTTGTGGACGGAGGCTTCTAAGAATCTATTGAAAACAGAATTGCGACGTCATCCATTCACGGCACTTGACTCTCTAACTTCATCCAGCCACCATGTTTTGAATTTCTGTCTAGATTTTCCGGCATTCGTTTCTATAAGGAATTCCATGCTCAAGACCCTCCGACCAGACTTATTTGCTGTCAATCCGAATCCCACCATTTCGGTTCGGTCAGTCGGATCAGGACAACATAAGGTGATCATTGCCGATCACTTCTATCTCTACCCTGACGACATCCTTCACGCAGCCCTGGACCTCCCCTATACCGATCGATTTGAAATTGTGGGGAATTTCCCTGGCGTCCGGGCCAGTCTGAATGTAGACACCCAGCCGCTGATCGAGCAGCTCAGTCAGATGTGGGGAGCCAGGCTCTTGCCGTTTTTCTCTCCTCAGCCAATCGTGTTTCAAGGAATCAAGATGCAGAATTTCCGCTTAAATGTGGGACAGCGCCAACCGCATATCGATCAAGATGTGACGGCCATGGTGTATCTCAATCCTGAAGGATTTTGTAAAGGTGGGACCGGACTGTATCGGCATCGGCCAACTGAGCTCGAACGAGTCCCGATTATGCCAGATGCCACCATCCGGCAATTAGCCGATCAACTGGAATTGAGTGATGAATTTCTCGCCAGCCCGGAAGGGTACGAAAACTTTCAGAATAGTATGATCTTTAACCCGCTGTTTGCCTGTCGAGACCATCGGTATATTAATGATGGCAACGCCTATTGGGAATTACTCCAGCTTATTGAGATGCGACCCAATCGGCTGATGATCTTCGATGGCCGATGTTTTCATTCACAATACATTCACCCCGGCGATTACGATCACGCGTTTCGGGTCAACCAAATCCTCTACCTCCGACAAGAATCTCAAGCCTCGACTCCGACGAGATAATTTCTTATCCCCCTTCACGCCTTACGCCTCACGCTCCGAGCCTTGGAGGTAAGTCGTTTCCTGATACCTCCCAACGACCAAAAGGAATAGGCACGCCACCACAAACATCACGCCCGCAAAAAACCAATAATATTCCGGCCCGGTTAATGCCACCGTGCCATCCGGATTCTGAATCCAAATATTCACCAAAGCGGTGAATCCATTCCCAACTGAAACGGATAACAAAAAAAGTCCCATCACCAGCGACTTTAGTTTCAGCGGCGCTTGAGTATACGAAAATTCCAAACACGTTATGGACACCATCACTTCAGCAGCGGTCATCACCACAAATGCCAGCAATTGCCAGGCAATCGGTGGTGTTTGCCCCTGAGCAATCAGTTGCTCAATATATGCCGAAATCATAAATGCGCCGACTGTCACAAAAAACCCTATCGACATTTTCCGTAATGCAGTTAATTCCATGTATCGTCCCAACAGCGGGTAAATCCCGTACACGAAAAAGGGAATGAATACCAGAATAAGAATGGGGTTAATTGCCTGAATTTGCGAAGGCAGCCATTCAATCCCCAACCAATGGCGATCCATATGTTGAGCTTGGAGCACCCAGGCAGAGGACGTTTGATCAAACAGCGACCAAAAAAAGGCCACAAATACATAAATGCCAGATAGTTTAAGAATGGCATGCCATGCACGAGGACTTTGTAATTCCTGCAAGACACCTGAGGAATCAGGCGGAATATGCGTATACTGATGCCGCCCCATCCAGAAAATCATGGTCGCGACAAACATGAGGATGCCCGGCACCGCAAAGGCTACACCTGCGCCATAATGCTCAAGCAACGTCGGCGTGAGCATCATCGAACAAAACGCCCCGACATTAATAGCAAAATAAAACCATGAAAAAGCTTTGGGGAGCAGATGTCGATTCAATGAATTAAATTGGTCGCCAAGATTGGCCGACACACAAGGCTTTATCCCTCCGGAGCCAATGGCAATTAACGCCAATCCTATGAGTAATCCCACTCGTGTATGATCGAAAGCCAAGGCCACATGCCCACCACAATAGATGAGGGATAACCACATGATCGTGCGATATTTTCCCCACCAGGCATCGGCTAAGAAGGCGCCGACAAACGGAAAAAAATAGACTGCTGAGGCAAAAAGATGGAAATATGTTTTGGCCTCTGCCTCGCCCATAGGATCAAGTTCCCCCTGAGCATTCATCAGCATACTGGTCATAAAGACGACGAGAATGGCGCGCATGCCATAGTAGCTAAAGCGCTCTGCGCCCTCATTCGCCACCAAATGAAGCACCCCTTTGGGCATGTCAGCAATTCTCAATGATTGGGTACGGAATTCTTGTTGAGGCATCACATGTTTTTGCTTGATAGAGAAATTCATCAGGGAAGAATGTGAGAATGGCAGGGCATTGACCGCATTCAGTACAATCCCACAGCCGTTTTATCGACCGCAACAACACTCCTACGATTGAACCCGTCATGTCATTAAACAAGAGGCCCTTCATCCTTTTTGGGGTGTTGCTTTGCTTCCCCTTAGCCATGAACCTCCTTGAGATACTGCAGGTTCAGGCCGACGAAGCAGATATTTACACGCTCGATCCCCTTATCGTCACAGGATCCGCCCATCCTACTCGACTTTCTCGTTCGACTCAAAGTCATACGGTCATCGATCATCAAAATTTTTCTCAAGCGCAACCCAATCGCCTCGGCTCCCTTCTTCAACAGGTCCCCGGCATTCATCTGGATGAAATGGGGGGCCGTGGTGGCATCAGTTCAATCTACTTACGAGGTGCCGACCCTAATTTTACGTTACTTATGC
Organism: Nitrospirota bacterium; assembly: GCA_029879555.1. Lineage (GTDB taxonomy): Bacteria > Nitrospirota > Nitrospiria > Nitrospirales > UBA8639 > Nitrospira_E. Next base: position 5,057 of record JAOUQB010000196.1, read on the forward strand.
TAGATGGCATTCCTTTAAACGACTCCACGGACCAACGCGGCGGGTCCGTTGACCTCTCAACGATTCCCATCGACCAGATCACCCGCATTGAAATTGTTCGCGGACCGCTATCCGCCGTGTATGGCTCAGAAGCCATGGCGGGCGCGATCAATCTCATCACCAAACCGCCGTCTGAAGATGCTGAGATTCGCGTACTCATGGAAGGGGGGCGATTCGATGCACGAAAAGGGGTCATTCAAGGACACGGGACACTGGGGCCTCTCTCGGCGAATCTTTCATTTTCCCATTCCCGCAATGAGGAACAGGTTGAGGCCGAT
>JAOUQB010000198.1 GCA_029879555.1 Nitrospirota bacterium
TGGTACCTACCATCAAGGCACCGTCTGGGGATGGCTCATTGGCCCCTTCGTGCTGGCACATCACCGCGTGTACCACAATCCCGGTACGGCCCTCTCTTATCTGGAGCCAATGGCGCACCAACTCAACGAGTATGGACTCGGCACCCTAGGCGAAATATTTGACGGACAACCTCCACATGCCCCACGCGGATGCATCGCCCAAGCTTGGACCGTGGCGGAAGTGCTCCGAGCTTGGCATATCCTTCACACCTCCACCAAAAAAGGTCCCACAAAAAAGCGAGCTGGCATCACATAACCCCGCTTCCTCCTTCTCCGTCATCCCCGACAGTTGTTATCGGGGATCCATCCTTGGGCTCGTCATACCTACATGTCTCTGGCAGGAATCCATCTTTCAACACCCCCTCCAAATTCCACCTGTACTTTCCAAGAAAGCTTGGCTATTCTTTCCCATTCCTCAAAAAAGGTAAAAGGATACTATTCATCCTCTGACCCCACCACATTCTGAAAGGACATCATGACTACAACACTGACACGCATCGTTTTGGGAATTTCTTTGGGCATCTTTCTTTTTTCAGGAACTGGCCTTGCGACCGAACCAGCGGAGATTGGGAATTATGTGAAATCTCGCATTGAGATCAGCGAGATGATGATGGGTTATCTCAAGGGTGGAAAGGGATACGGAAAAGGACAACGGCCCTCACCCGAAGTGCTACACGACATGGAAGCGGACATCACCACCAAGATCAGCGCCATCTTGGCGACACATGATCTGACGATCAAGGAATATACTGCGCACAGCCAAGAGGTGTTCGCCGACGATGCCGCCGTGAAGACTTATCTCAACGAGCATCCCGATCTGAAGGCACGCTATGAGGCGCTCCCACTGGACCGCATGGGACATGGCCGCACCGGACGAGGGTACTGAGGCTGAGCGTTCGGAAAATACTCAAATCGGCTTGTCCCATTTTCTCGGATGAACTTGGGAGAAATCTCTTACCAACTGATGGAAGCAGCCCGTGACCGACGACAATTTCTTCCACATCGGCTTGTGAGGATATAAAGAATTGATTCCTGCCAAATGCCAGCAGGAATGACGGATTGGGAGAGAAGAAGTCTCAACTAACCAATGGGGCCAACTGAAGGCTGGTTCCGATTAGGACATTCTGGGGGATTGGTCTTTTTCCTTTTTCCACTTATACCAGATGGTTTCATTGCTTCCGTGCGGATAGATCAAGCGTTTCAACACGATGTAGGGCTGCCACAACAACTGCCGGTAGCGCTTGTTTAATGTCGACCGTTGCGCCAACTGTTGTTCGGCCTCCGTCATCAATTGCGGCTGAAACGTTTTTTTGTGTTTGTACAGATGATAGAGATCTTCCCGTTTTAACCGTTCAAAGATCTTTTCCGTGAGGCCCCCGAGCCAACCCTGGCGAGTGGGAATATGTACGCATATTTGAAAATCAATGAGATAGGGCTTTCCCTCCGTGGAACAGATAATATTCCCTCGTTTATTCAAATCGACATAAAAGATTCGCCGACGATGGACCTCGTCCACGATCGCTTTTAATTGCTCAAAAAAATCTGAAGCCAGCCTAGTCTTCTGGGAGCCAAAGGCCGGATCGCCCGCAGCCACCTGGCAATAATCAATAATCTGCCGCTCTATTTCATGCAGCGTGTTCCCTTCAATAAATTGATGCCAATATCCTCGAGTTCCAAACCGGGGCCCTAAGGTCGGCACTCCAGGGATATCGGCCACCATTTGATAGATGCTATATTCCCGTTTGGAAATCCAGGCGGCTAATGGCCGAAACAGCCAGCCCCCTACAAACCGAAAATCGCTCAACTTTAAGACATAGCTCTCATGACGGGAATTGGTATAAAGAAGATTGAGGGAAAAAAAATCGTCTTTCAACAAACGTTGAAAGGTGTACTCCTGCCCATCAATCATCACGTGCTGGGGATAGGTCGACATCAGGCTCTCGTTTCGAAGGTTGAGAGTGTGTGGTACGTGAACGTTTCATGTCTACGCACATCCCACACCATACCGGAATGGCCCATACATTTCATCCCCACCCCTCGCCATCAATATTGCCCGCTCACAAACCGAAAAGAGGACCATGCCTTATCAACCGATTGAAAATTACGGCCTGATCGGGAACATGCGCACCACGGCCCTGGTTGGGATGAACGGGTCCATTGATTGGCTCTGTTATCCACATTTCGATTCACCGAGCGTTTTTGCCGCTATCCTGGATGATGGAAAGGGCGGACGGTTTTCTATTGCCCCCATCCCTAACCATGTCAAATCCAAACAATATTATTGGCCGGATACGAATGTGCTTGTCACCCGGTTTCATTCAATCGATGGCGTGGGGCGTGTCATTGATTTTATGCCTGTCGGGAAAGATGCGACCGATTGTACCCAACATGGTATCGTGCGACGCATTCAAACCATTCGCGGCACAATGACGTTTCGCATGGAATGTCGCCCCGCTTTTAATTATGGCCGCGACACGCATACCATTACGCTGACTTCCGGTGGTGCCATTTTTCACTCAACGCTTCTCTCCCTGCGTTTGGGTGCGACCATCCCCCTTCAACAAGAAGGTCAAGCGCTCATCGCCGAGTTCACACTACAAGAAGGAGAAAGTGTCGATGTGTGTTTACAAGGCATGGAAGCCGAAGACCTTTCCGCGGGATTCTGTCCCGAAACCCATGCTGAAGAACTCTTCACTCAAACGGTCAAGTTTTGGCGAACCTGGTTAGCCAAATGCACCTACTCTGGCCGATGGCGAGAAATGGTCCATCGCTCAGCCTTAGTTCTGAAACTCCTGACCTTCCAACCCACCGGCGCCATTGTGGCTGCTCCCACGTGCAGCCTTCCGGAAGGCATTGGCGGCGAACGCAATTGGGATTACCGGTATACCTGGATTCGTGATGCGGCCTTTACGCTCTATGGGCTCCTTCGAATCGGATTTACCGACGAGGCCTCACAATTTATGCATTGGCTGGAAGCCCGCTGCCATGAACTCGCGCCAGATGGTTCCCTCCAAATCATGTATGGCATCGATGGCCGGCATACGCTCACCGAAGAAACCCTTGACCATCTGGAAGGCTATCGCGGGTCATCCCCTGTTCGCATTGGGAATGGCGCCTATGATCAATTGCAACTTGATATCTACGGCGAGATGATGGATTCCGTCTATCTGTACAATAAATATGGCACCCCAATTTCGTATGACTTGTGGAAACATCTCCGCCGTCTGATTAATTGGGTGTGCGATAATTGGCAGCGTACGGATGAAGGCGTGTGGGAAGTGCGCGGCGGGCAACAGCATTTCGTCTATTCCAAGCTGATGTGCTGGGTCGCCGTCGACCGAGGTATTCGTTTAGCCGATAAGCGTTCGTTTCCTGCGGATCGAGATCGCTGGCTCAAAGTACGAGATACCATTTATGAAGAAATCATGGAAAAGGGTTGGGATGCTCAACGGCAGGCCTTTATCCAACGCTATGGCAGTGATTCATTGGACGCCGCCAATCTGATGATGTCCCTCGTCTTTTTCGTCTCCCCGACCGATCCCCGCATGTTGAAAACCCTGGATGCCACACTCCAAGCGCCTGAAAAAGGTGGATTAGTCTCGAACGGGTTGGTCTATCGGTATAATCTTGCTGAATCGACGGATGGTCTCAACGGAGAAGAGGGCACCTTTAACATTTGTACGTTTTGGTTGGTGGAGGCCTTGACGCGCGCAGGGCAGGCGGACCGCAGTCGGTTGGACGAAGCCCGTTTGCTATTTGAACAAATGCTCGGCTATGCCAATCACCTCGGATTATACGCTGAAGAAACCGGACATCACGGCGAAGCCCTTGGAAATTTCCCCCAAGCGTTTACCCATCTCGCCCTCATTAGCGCCGCTTTCAACCTCGACCGCGCCCTCGGCAAATAGTTCTTTCGTTTTCAAATTCAACTGTTTTTTTATCCTCTTCGACCTTTTCTGACGGCTCATTCCTCATTTGCTTTTCCAGGAACCGCCCCGTAGGATTCCCCGTACAGATGGACCTTTGCTCTACGTAAATAACTCCATCGTGTTCCATCACCGTAGAAACGGCTAAGAAAAAGAGGATTATTAATGTTGCATTTCATCACCATGACAGGGCGCACATGTTAACTCTACTGGGTCTAGGGTTTGTCTTAGGAATGCGCCATGCACTGGAAGCTGACCATGCGGCCGCAGTGGCCTCACTTGCCACGCAACACCGATCAATTTTTCAGACGATGAAGCAAGGAATCGTTTGGGGATTTGGTCATACCGTCACGTTGTTTCTATTCGGTTCAGTGGTCCTCATTATCGGGGTAGTCATCCCCGAACGCTTCGCTGATGCCCTGGAATGTGCCGTAGGGGTTATGCTTGTTGGATTAGGTCTGGATGTCTTCCGACGCATGCGAAAGGAACGGCTCCATTTTCATCTCCACCAACATCCTCATGCCGCACCCCATTTCCACGCCCATTCTCATACTCCGGGCATGGCCCATACCAGAGAAGCTCATCAGCATGCTCACCCCACAGGATTCCCCTACCGAGCCTTCATGATTGGACTCATGCATGGCATGGCGGGATCAGCCGCCCTTATTCTTCTGACCCTCAACACGGCCATGTCTCCGTCGATGGCGATCAGCTATATGGTAATTTTTGGAGTCGGTTCTATCTTGGGCATGGGCCTCCTGTCCGCCGTTATCGCCATTCCGCTCTGGTACTCCTCACGCTCCCTCACATGGGCCCATCACAGTCTTCAACGTGTGGTGGGAATTGGCACGATGATGTTAGGGGTATATGTTATTTCTCAACATTCCCATTGGTTCATGTAGAAAAGATAAGAAGCCCCCCTCCGACCACCACCTCTCTCACAAACCCCGCACTAGATGACAAATCCGTTGTCCTCCATCTGGGAATTAGCCTGGCTTGCACACATTCGCACATGTTGATGGGCTAGGTAATGCCTTCCATAAAATGTCTAAGACCAACATGAGGGAGACCTTAATGAGGGATGCATTAGGAGATGCAAGGAAAGGGGGGTTTTCAAAAAAGAACAATGGCACGTTCTAATTTGGATGAGGCACCAAACGAATCAACCCTGGATCAATCACGCAATCGAACGCATCTTGTATCGCATAGTCTTCACAGTTTCTACACCCAATTTATTAGCGACTGCCAATGACCACATAGAGTTGAACGTTCAAGGGGAAAAACTTATTGCTCAAACCAATTGGCCGGTGGTGGCGAGGTACACACGACGGCGTGCGATAGATTGTGTCGCAGGATTTGTCGCGCGCCCATGTTTTTCACGCCATCTGGGTAGGCAACGCTA
>JAOUQB010000199.1 GCA_029879555.1 Nitrospirota bacterium
CAACTGTAAAATTTTTTTAAATTGGTCGATTTTTGGATTGGGCATTGCAGAACATTTTCTCGTGTGATGAATATGTGCGATTGATGAAGGAAAACCACCCTATCATGTGTCTAAATGCGTTGTCTAAGAAAAGGAGGCTATGGTAGGGTTCATAACGATTTTCCTTCCTGAGTTGAGCCAATAACCGTCGGGCATTCGTTGATTCTCTCCCCTATTCAAGTTTGGCTGTGTACCCCCTGAGAATGGTTAACTATGGGACGTGTTGGTTTGGTTTATGATTCAAGGTATTTGGGGCATGAAATGGGCCGGAGTCATCCGGAGTCTCCTGAACGACTTAGAGCCATTTGTGGGCAATTACAGTCCTCGGGCACATGGTCTCGGTTGCATCAGCTCACGCCGCGTCGTGCCGAACGGCAATGGCTTGAACTGATCCACGAACCGGCCTATCTCGATAGCCTTGCACGACGTTCACCTGCGGATGGCTATGCGGCCTTGGATCCGGATACGTCTATGTGCCCAGGCACATTGGATGCGGCTTATTTGGCAGCAGGTGGTGCGCTTGTTGCGGTCGATGCCATTATGAACGGCGACATTGATCAAGCCTTTTGCGCGGTACGGCCGCCCGGCCATCATGCTGAAAAAGATCATGCGAAGGGGTTTTGTTTTTTGAACACAGTTGCGATTGCCGCACGGTATATTCAGCGACAGTATGACCTGCAACGGGTGTTGATTGTGGATTGGGATGTCCACCATGGGAACGGCACCCAACATGCCTTTTACGATGACGCCTCGGTCCTGTTTTTTAGTACCCATCAATCTCCCTTCTACCCTGGTACCGGTCGAGCAACAGAGACTGGGGAAGGCCCCGGCAAAGGATTGACGATCAATGTTCCTCTTTCAGGGGGACAGGGTGATGACGAATATCAAGAGGTGTTTCAGAGGGTCCTTGTCCCGGCTGCCGACAACTTTCAGCCAGAATTTGTCTTAATTTCAGCAGGGTTTGATGCCCATCAAGACGATCCTCTCGCGAGCATGGATCTCACAGCGCAAGGCTATGCCGCGTTAACGGATATCGTGGCATCCATCGCGAAAAATCATTCTCAGAGTCGAATATTGGCATGTTTAGAGGGCGGGTATCATTTGCAAGCGCTGTCCGAATCGGTCGATCACCATCTTCTGGCCCTACTGGATAGTGAATGACATGAGGTCGAAGCGGTCTTGGCGGTTGCGAATCTGGTTCTTCCTTGTCTTGTTGGCCGGAGCCGGCGTCTATTATTTTTACACGGAAGTTCGTCCCGTGGTGATTTTTGGCTTGCGCGACGATTATGCGCATGCCATACCGTATCAGCAGGTGCCGGTTGGGTTACAGAGCTTAAAAGCTGAAGAATGTGGCCAATGTCATGAGGAAATTTACCAAGAATGGAAGTCCAGCATTCATGCTCAAGCCTTTCATGATCCGTTTTTTCAGGCCTATTGGAAAAAAGATAAGAATATTTGGGTGTGCTTGAATTGCCATACCCCCTTGGAAAATCAACAGCCCACTCTGATTCAAGATATTCCCCGTGGGCGAGTCGAGAAGGCGTTTCAAATTCCCAACTATCGTTTCGACTCGGAGTATCAAAAGGAAGGGGTGACCTGTGCCGCCTGTCATGTTCGAGATGGGAAGATTCTCGGGCCTTATGATGATTCCGCCGCCCCTCATCCCACACAATTCGATCCGTCTTTCCGCACCGCGCAGGTGTGTTACCGCTGTCATAGCGTGGTCTCCGGCCCCACGCAGTTTTATGCTGGCGGCCCCTGTGGGACCTTCAACGAGTATGAAGGGAAGTTTTTCATGAAAGAGCGTGGGCTCATCTGTCAAAATTGCCATATGCCGGAAGTCCAGCGACCGGTCGCGAAGGATAGTCCCATTCGCAATGGCCGGCGTCATCTCTGGCGAGGCGGGCATGATCCCGAGATGGTAAAAAGGGCAGTCGCTGTGCAGGTTCAGGCCGATCCGCCAACTCCACAGCCTGGGGATGATGTGATCCTCACTCTCACGCTGATCAATGCTGGAGCCGGGCATAAGATCCCCACCGGAGACCCCGATCGCCATTTTACGGTCGAATTTGAGGTGCGCAATGCCCAGGGAACCATTATTCACCAACAAACTGATACCATGGGACGCTGGATCCTCTGGCAACCGGTCATTGTAGAGGTTTATGATAACCGGCTCTTGCCGCTAGCCAGTCGAGATTACACGTTTGGGTATCAAGTACCCAAGGGTGAAAAAGGGTGGAGCGTACAGGCCCGAATTCGGTATCATATTTTGACGGATGATCAACATCAGATGCTGAAGACCAAATATAGTTTGACTGCAGAAGATCCGTATGTCTTTACGATTTATGAACGCGAGTTTCCATTGGGCCCGGCGCTAGCCGCAGCTCTAGATGAGCAAGAGGTCGATCCGCGAGTGGGTTGTGAGCGGCCCAAATCCGGCAGTCCGTCTGACCAACCGACAGGGATGTTTTCACTTCATTCAGCAAAGGGATAAAAGGGTATGATGGCGACGAAAGATTATTTTATTGATACCGAAACGTTGTCCCAAAATTTGGGGCGTGAAGATCTCGTGCTCATTGATGTCCGTGGGGAGGCTGCCTACAGTTCTCACATCCCTGGAGCCGTGAACAGTACCTGGCATGAATACAGCGATATGTCAGCCGTCTCAAAAGGGGTCTTAAATCCCAATATCGCTCAGTTGGAGCAGCGGCTTCGGGCTTTGGGTCTCAATCAGGCCAGTGATGTCGTGATCTACTCCAATCCCTTCGATAATTGGGGTGATGAAGGGCGGATGTTTTGGATGTTGCAATATTTGGGGCATCCGAGTGTCCGAATTTTGGATGGGGGCTGGGTGAAGTGGGTGGCTGAGCAACGGCGTTTTGCGCATGATGTGGTGAAGCCGAAACCGGGTGATTTTACGGCGAGTGCCCATCCCGAACTGATGATCCTGAAAGATGCTCTGAAAAAATTGGTGAAGGGGTCACATCCTCATACGGTGATTTTGGATGCGCGAAGTGTTGAGGAATATGCAGGGAAAGAGATTGATGGTTTGCCACGAGCTGGACATATTCCCTCAGCGATTAATATTTCCTGGAACCAGTTTTTGCAAAAAGATGCGACGGTCAAACCTGCGGATCAGGTGCGGAATATTTTTGAAGACCATGGTCTGCGAGAAGACCAAGAGATTATTACCTATTGTCTGGGTGGCGTCAGAGCCGCGTGGGTGTATTGCCTCCTTCGGTATGTGGGATATGATCAGGTCAAAACATATCCCGGTTCGTGGTGGGAATGGTCTCGAGATTTTGCGGCTCCAGCCGAGAAAGACGTCAAACTCTTACATAAAGTGAATAATCCCGAGCCATTGAAATCATCTTGATCTTGTTGAAGTGGCATGAGAGGATAAAAGAGCTAGTAACAATAGGTGCGTAGATTTTTCACTCTTATCATAAAGGAGGTCACGGATGCGTATTGGAACAGTGGTCAAAGGAATTGGCCTGTTGAGCGTCGGGGCATTACTGAGCGTCGGATTATGGGGTACGGTTGCCATGGCGGGTGGAAATCCTCATGTGGCTGAAGCCATTGCCCATGCCGAGGGTGCTGCCGAGCATGGGGGTATGGGGCATGCCGATGCGTTGGTGGAACATGCTCAGGAAGCCTTAACGCATGCGCAAGCGGCTCAAAAAGAGGTAAAAAATCCTCATTTAGATGAAGGCGTCCATGAACTCATGGAAGCGGTGAATCATGGCAAGCAGGGGCATGCCGAGGTTGGGACGAAACATGCTCAGAGCGCAGTGATGCATATGAAAGAGGTTCATTAATTTCGTTATCTTGGGTATGATGAAGAAGCGGGTAGGGGAAACTCTACCCGCTTTTTTTGTGGAAAAAATAAGAGGATGAATCCATGAAGGTCGGGATTTTTCAATTTAACCCGCTATTCGGGGAGCGACAACGAAATCTGGACACGATCCTTCACGCGATCGATTCTTTCCAAGGGGACCTCTTGGTCTTGCCGGAATTGGCGCTGTCGGGGTACCAATTTCTATCGAAAGAAGAGGCCTGGGAGTTGGCTGAAGAGCTTCCTCATGGAGAGGCTTGCCAGCGGTTGGAGGCGGCCCTACGAGGGCGATCCCTCCATGTGGTGGTAGGAGTGGCAGAGCGTGCTCAGGGCGATTTGTATAATTCGGCCCTCCTCATCGGTCCGAAGGGGTATATCGGGACCTATCGCAAGACCCATCTATTTTTTGAAGAGACCCTTTGGTTTTCCCCGGGCAATACGGGATTTCATGTCTGGGATATTGGCATGGCGAAAATTGGATTATTAATCTGCTTTGATTGGTTTTATCCCGAGGCAGCACGGACGTTAGCGCTGAAAGGGGCTGATATTCTCTGTCACCCTAGTAATCTGGTTCTCCCTCATTGTCCTGATGCCATGGTGACCCGATGCTTGGAAAATCACGTGTTTGCCATAACAGCCAATCGAATTGGACGGGAACAACGAGGGAGCAAATCCGCCTTATCGTTTATTGGCCTTAGTGAAATTGTTGCACCGAATGGGAAAATTTTACATCGAGGGTCTTCTCAAGAATCGGAATTATTCATGTGTGACATCGATGTGGCTCATGCTCGCGACAAACGGATCAATCCCTATAATGATCTCCTCAAAGACCGACAGCCTCAATGGTATGTGGAGCCGTGAACAGTAAGGAGTCAGGAGTAAAGTAGTGAAGCGAGGTGGGGGGGGTGTTTCATCACGCCTGACGTTTCATGCTTTACGGCATGTGTTGGCTTGACATAACCTTGTAGATGCCATACATCCTTTTCTTATGGGCAAAAGTGTAGGATACTAATCAAGACAGACGGAGTTGTCTCACATGAATATTATTAGCAGGGATGAGGAGGTTGATATGACACGGTGGGTCATGATCGCGTTGATACTGACAGTGGGTCTTTCAGGGTGCATGGTGTCGAAAGGCAGCTATGACGCGGCCGTATCTGATATGGAGTCAGCTAAGGCCGAATTGGAAAAAGGGCGCATGCATCAAGAAGCCCTTGAGGAACAGATCCGAAACCTTAAAGGGTTAAACGAGAAGATTTCCACAGATCTTGAGATTATGACGACGGAGGTCCAACGGATTAAGGAAGGGCGAAAAAACGAACAGACGTTGCTGGAAACACGCGAACGAGAGCTCGATCAAGACAAGGCGCAACTGACGACAAAATTGCGGGTGATTGGTGCGCAATATCAAAAAGTGAAGGCCCAAAACGAGACGCTGAAAAAGACAGTCTTGCGGTATAAAAAGGAACTCAAGGATTCAACTGGCAGCTCT
>JAOUQB010000200.1 GCA_029879555.1 Nitrospirota bacterium
CGCATAGGCACCCAGATCGATGGCCTTAAGCTTTTCTTTTTCTGCGATGACTCCACTTAACATGATGACTCGAGGGGTGTGTCCATTCAGAGATGTCTTAACTTTTTCGAGGAGGCGGAGACCATTCATCACGGGCATTTGGTAATCGGCGATAATGAGATCGGTGTGATGTGCTTGTAACCATTCCAGAGCGGTTGCTCCGTTTTCCGACTCTCCACATTCAAACCCAGCAGACTCCAACACGCCTCTAACCATTCGTCGAACGGCTGGCTCATCATCAACAATCAGCACATGGCGTTTAATTGGAGAAAGCGTATTGGTCATCAACTCGATTCCTTAAGTGCATTCACCGGCACTGTCAGAATATTTTCTTGAAAATGGGATGCCTGGCATCCCATGAGTTTTTGATTTTTACGCATTGTACATACGTAATACGACTTGGGGAATACCCGCACCATATATTTTGTGGGAGTATCGTTCTGACCACACAATGCTTAATTAATGGGCAAAGTGATCATTGGTCTATGAATGCACGAACTGCCATTCAAAACCGGTGCTTATCAACAATATTATCAACAGAATGAGTGAATTGAATAAATCTTTCATAACCCATTGAAACTAATGGATTATCAATTAGATGTTTGAAGGGTTTGGGCGAGGCCTGACCTTGTTCATAAACAGGTTTCCGAACTCAGCGAAATTCTTGTGAGAATTCTGGAAAAGATGCCAAGTTCTACATTTCAGAATCAGCAGGACGAGAACTAATGCCTGCTTTTTCGGGGGAAGGAATCTGTCACCTTTGATCGTAGAGCCTCATACAATGGGGTTTCTGGAAGGAGTTCTAGGCTTGGCAATCCTTCGCCAATCGCCAACTGAACAGCCAGTCGGGCGACACGCATGCGGGGAATGGGGTTCGAGGGAAATTCATCTTGGAGTGTCGCGAAGGTCGAAGGTGAAATTCTGACGGAAAATGGATCCCCTTCCGGTGACGAGAAAACAAAACACTCCATATTGGAATGCCCAATGCGGTAGGTCATTTTGAATGAAAGTTGAGAGGGTTCAAGCGAATGATCAGTGGAGGGGAATTGGTAAAATGTCCTTTTCACCATGTCCAGGCTTATTTCCGCGGGAAGACCGGTGTGCCAATCCGGGGGCCCTTCAAGCTTACGATGGTAATAGCCATCTGCGGTTTGGGCTACTCGCCAAGTCACGTTCTCATTAAAAAAGGAAAGAATTTGTAAAGCCATACACTGAGAGGAGCGCGTGGTGGTAGAAGAGCTGAGTCAATCCAAATCATGAAGAGATGCTGAAATGTACACTAAGCATAGCCGGATGGAGCCCTACTTTCAAATATGGTGGGTCATGCGATTCATGAGGGCGTGAGAATTTTTCCTGGAAGGAGTGCGAACATTTCTTTCATCTTTGGAAAAAGTGTTGCTTAGGGGGAATCCCCCTGTTGGCACGGGCCACATGAAAAAAGTCTTGCCCTCGTGGCGGAAACCCTCTGAATTTCAATACATCCCGTCAACTATGGTAGAGTCCTGCATTCCGATCTCCACGCAGGCATAGGGTCAATGTTTTCTCAGGCACGAGTTGTGGGTTCAAAACGTTGTGTCTTTAAAAAAGATGAGCGTTACTCACAGCCATGAGATTTCGACATGTATCACCTGGAGAGTCTGATGAGGGGCATAGATTTTGGACATTTTCGTTGAAAAATAATGAGTGGAATAAGGGAGGGGATAGATATGAGAGATGGGATTCTACATCGCGCGTTTGTAAGAGGGATCATTGTCGGCATTAGCTGTCTATCTTTTGGGTGTGCCAGCTCTCCGGCCCATCAAGAACTCTTTATGGGGGAAGGGTTTCAATCCGCCTTACCCAAGGCCGGGACCCAGGTGGTCGTTTGGGGGAATCATTCGGGAGCCCTTTCGCGCACATTAGCGTGGTTGCAGGAGCATCAGCTGCGTGCGATTGATCCTTCATGGATTGCAAAAGAATTGAGTGATCCTGGGTTTGGCCTTCGAACAAAGGCAGAGCAAAAAACACAAGTTTTGGCTGCAGCAAAGGCGGTCGGGGCTCCCGTTGTTCTCTTTGCTCAGGTGGAGGATAACCAATTAGGGCGGTCGTTTGACATCATGAGTTTTGGCCACCAACGCCTGAAAATCATTGGTGTGGAAATTCGTGGGATTAAGACGGAAAATGGAGATGTGGTGTTTGGAGCCAAAGCTTGGAATTCTGACCCTCTCGTCGAATCTGAACAAATTGTGCAAGATCTCACAACATTCGCCCTGCAAAAAGCGTGGAATGAAGCTGATCGCCCGATTCCTTCCCAGCAAGAAATGGTTGTCCAATCATCAATGCCCGAACACGGGGTTGGGGGGACTCCCCTTGCAGCCAAGGCACCATTGGTTTCGGAAGACCTACAACCAGAATTAGTTGAACCTCAGCCAGTACAAGGACATATCACGGTGATGCCTTCCTCGATGGAGGTGTCCTCTCCAGTTTCGGAGGTTCCTTCATTGGAAATGGCCGAACCCGTGTCATTGGAAGACGACCATTCTTTGGGAATGCAGGTCGCGAGTGGAGCCCTGACGGTGCTTTATGCCCCTTTCAAAATTATCTATGCAGGAGTGGGTGGGTTGATGGGCGGATTAGCCTATCTGTTGACGGCCGGTAATGAACACACCGCTCAGGCCGTGTGGGATGCCAGTTTACAGGGCACGTATTGGCTCACGCCGGATCATTTACAAGGGAATGACGCTATTCACTTTAAAGGAGAATCTTCACCAACGGCCCCTCTTCATCAGGTACGCTTGGACTAGGGTATCACCAAATAGACCAGGAGGGTCTTGAGGCAAGCAATAGAATGTTTGGGATGAAGATTTAGGCTTGTGTTAGACGAGGTAATGATCCTGCCAATCCCAATGCGAAATCTTCGCAGACGAACCAGCGACAGCGAGAGCCCCCACATACGCTGAACCCGCTGTTATTCTGTACAACAAACACGGGTCTGTTTCTGCCTGTTGATTCAAGAGTGAAAGCCCCGCCTCGGGTCGATCCGTCTCAAGCAAAATTTCACAGTGTGCGAATCCCCCAGCAATACCCCTTCCTTCCATTTTGAGGTACGCCTCCTTACAGGTCCAAAACGCGAAGAAGTATTGTGTGCGTTCCGGTGGGGACAAGGACATCAAGTAGGTTGATTCGCGTTTGGAAAAATACCGTTCGGCGATATCACGATCATGGACAGTTCGGTCGATCCTTTCCACATCAACCCCAACCGCATGCTGAAGGGTTATCGCGATCAAGGCCATCCCCCGGGTATGGGACACATTGAATTGAATAGGGTGGGCTGAAGGCGTGACCAACATGGGTTTCCCATGAGCTTGATTCTCGAAAAGAAGTTCAGATGTGGGAACACTTATATAATGGCTTAAAAGGGTTCGTAGAATTCCCCGCGTGATGACAAATTGATATTGAGGGTGAGGGATCCGATATCGGTTAGATCGAATGATTTCTTGGTCAGACAGATAGGGTCGAAAACGGGAAGCGTATGCAGACGATTCACTCAGCGGGGCTCTCCAGATATGAACATCTCCCGGTTCGAGGGTAAAACGAAAATCCTTTGGTGGACAATGCCAATGGGTTGAGATGGCCATGGCTCTCATTATAACGAAAGAGCCACGCTCACAGTACTCTCCACGCGAATGTTCGGTCAGGGTGTACAATAATGAAGAGGTTTTTATGCCTACGACCCAACGAATATTACTGGTGGATGATGACGCAGCCCTTCGGGCAACTTTGCGCACATGTTTAGAAGCTGTAGGCTATCAATGCGTGGAAGCTCAGGATGGTTCTGATGCTCAGGATTGGCTGAAAAAAGGATACGCGGTTGATCTGATCGTCACCGACCATCATATGCCAAGAGTGAATGGAATGGACCTGATCAAGGAATTAAAAATCCAAGCGCATACTGAATCCATTCCCATTATTTTCTATAGCGGAAATTTATCTCATGAATTGAAAATCCAGGCTATTCAGGCTGGAAGTCATGCCGTGATCGCCAAACCCTTTTCTCTTGAGTCGTTTCTTGCTTTAGTTTCACAAGCCTGTGGGAAGACTATCAAATAATTTTGGGGCTGTACCAGATAATTAGCCCATAGATGGTTTTGCCCATTGTTTCAATTGGCATAATTGCGCTTTAGGATCAGGATTATTCAATCGCCATTTGCACTTTTTCAAAAATAGCGACAAATGTTTGGCTGGAATCCTGATAAACTTCTGCATATGGCGCTTGGCTTGGTTCTAAAAGTTTTCGATCCCATTGATATGATTTTTCTCATGGACAAATACCTTGGAATGATTCATGCTGTCGTGTTTGAATCCCGAAACATCCAAGACATATAGCCGCGCCAGTAATCGGTCCAGATAATGCTATCGGGCTGAACTTTTCTTGAATGATCGGCATAAGGGTTGAGCTTTTCGCATTAGGAATTACCTGGGTATACACCTTCCGCCACGCTTTAGGATGCCAAGCACCTGAACTTTCCTGGCGGCTCCACCTCCACGTTTCCCTTTGCGTGTTCCCCCACAATAACTTTCATCCAACTCGACTTCTCTCGTGAAGGGGGTGGTGGTGGCCGTTGCTAAATAAATGATGTGACGCAGTCGGTGATAATCGTAAACCGCGGTTTTAAAGTTTACCCCCCACCAAATCCGCTGCGCACCGAGCCGAAGTCCCAGCCACACAATGTTTGATCAGGCGGTCTTGCTTGGCCTTGCTTAACCGACTCTTGTGCATCTGCAGCAGATAACATTTCTGTAGTTTCTGGTACAACTCCAAAATAAATTTGCGTTTGCTGCCTTCGATAACGTCCAAAAATTACATCATTTTACGGGGCTAGAGCTTACGTGGGGATTTTAGGTGGCCTGATCCGGCTCTACGATTCGAAACCGAACTTCGTCTGATTGCGTATAGGCAGATACTGTATCACCGACAAACAACCCGCACCGATAGAGTCCTGCAGTCCATCCGGATTTCGGAGCGGTCAGAATAAAGTATCCTGACTGTTCATTCGTCGACATGACCACCTGGTCTTGGACCAATGGGGCTTCGCCCCAGGTAATTGGCGAGGCTTCACGATAACATTCTGCGGTGAGCGGAATGGCATCGTAGGAGGCTGTGACGAGAGCAAAGACCAAGTAAATCTCCTGTTGTGTCGAAGGAAAGGTATCGTTAGGGTCAATGGGGATAAATTCATGGTTGCCGGCCTGCAGATTATCTCGCATGACCCGTCCTGCCGGAATCACAAATCGGAACCAACTAAAATCGGCGTCCCGCCCCATCAGCGATGCCCGTGT
>JAOUQB010000018.1 GCA_029879555.1 Nitrospirota bacterium
AAGGTGGGGAGACGCAAGGGACCATCGTGGCGGTCACCCCGATTTCCGTCGTCGTGGAAACTCGGGAGGGGAGGGTGATTATTCCGGCTTCTCAGTTTTCGGAAGCCACGGCTGTTCTGAAGCATCCCAAAGAATAACGATGGAACTCGAACACCACCTCACACTGGGGTATTTTCAATCCCATCCGGTAGAATCTGCCCGGCATCTGGAGTCGCTGGGGCCGCAGGAGGCCAGTGCACTTTTAGAGTCATTGCCTGGCGATGAGATTGCACAGGTGTTAGAGCATTGTTTGCCGGTGTCCACCGCGAAAATTCTTGAAGAACTTCAGAAAGAATTGAGTGGCAATGTCTTGAGTGCCATGAATGCCACCTCCGCGATTGGTGTACTTCGACAGTTAGAGGAAGCCACGCGTCAGGAAATATTGGAGCGGTTGGATAACTCGATGGGCGCCACGCTTAGGCGGGCATTACGGTATTCGCCCAATACGGCCGGGAGTTTAGCTGATCCCCAGGTGTTTACCCTTCCGCCCGATATATCGGTGGAAGAAGCCATCTCCCGCATCCGCACCTATGGGCAAAAGGCCATGTATTATATCTATGTGATTGATCGAGATGCCAAATTGGAAGGGGTCCTCACGCTCAGGCAATTGCTCGTTGATACGTCGGATCACTTAGTCGGAACGCTAATGGAAACACAAATTACAACGTTGTCGGCTGAAGCCAATCTTGAAGAGATTATTAAACATCCGGAGTGGAGCCGGTTTCATACCTTACCAGTCGTGGATCGATGGGGAACATTTTTTGGGGCATTACGGTATCGCATGCTGCGACGTATTGAAAAAGATGTTGAAGGGAAAGCCCCGTTGGGTTCGGTGAGTGACTCACTGATGCAATTATGGGAAGCCTACTCTATTACGGGAATTCGTTTAATGACGGATGTAGCGCAGACCGTCACGGAACGGAAGAATGTCTCATGAGTGACGATACAGTGACTACCACTGTGAGGCGACGAGGTGGGACACATGTTCTAAATGAAGCCTTTTTCCTGAAGCATCATCAGGAAGCGGCTCGCATATTGGAATCCTATCCGGCCACCGATATTTTGCGGGTCTTGCAAGGGACGACCGCCAAAAATGCAGCCAACCTCCTCTCCAGTATTACGCCACCCGTCGCAGCCGAAGCGCTTGCCCTGATGCCAACCGATCTCTTGAAACAGGTGATTCCGCATATGTCCCCTTCTCTGGCTGCGGCCTTGTTTCAGCGGTTAGATGAAGATCTGCAACGGGCCATTTTGTTCCGGGTGCCGGAGCGATACGCCCAAGAAATTCGATCCTATATGACCTATCCGGTCGAATCCGTCGGCAGTATTATGGACCCGAAATTTCTAGTGTTGCAGGAAGAGCTGACTGTTCGGGATGCCATGTTGCATGTCCGGTCTCGCGCACAAAAAGATGTACATGATGTGTATGTGATCGATCGCAATCAAAAGTTGGCAGGAAAATTTTCAGTGAGAGACTTGTTACTCGTTGACCCTGAAGAAAAATTGCAAGCCGTGATGGTTCGTGATTTGCCCATCATTCATCCTCTGGAGTCTCGAGAGGAAATCGTCGAACTGTTTAAAGAGCGACATTTTTTTACCATCCCTGTCGTCGATTTAGATGATCGCCTGTTAGGCGTGGTTCGGAATGAAGATATTATTAAAGCCAGTCAGGAAGATGCGACTGCCGATTTGCTCACGATGGTGGGGGCGAATAAGGATGAACGAGCGCTGTCGCCGGTTTGGTTTTCCGTACAAAAGCGGTTGCCTTGGCTGCAGTTGAATCTTCTGACCGCGTTTTTAGCTGCATTTGTCGTGGGGATGTTTGAAGGAACGATTGCGAAGTTTACAGCCTTGGCCGTCCTGCTTCCGGTCGTCGCAGGACAATCTGGGAATACGGGCGCCCAATCGTTGGCCGTCGTGATCCGAGGGTTGGCGTTGCGCGATATTCGACCATCACAATGGTTGCGTGTCAGTGGCAAGGAAGTCTATGTGGCATTTCTCAATGGATTGGCCGTTTCTGCTACCGCTTGTCTGGCGGTTGCCTTGTGGAGTCGGTCTTTAGGCTTAACCGTCATTATTGGCTTGTCCATGATCATTTCAATGGTGATCGCGGGGTTGTCGGGCGCCATTATTCCCATTGCCTTGAAAGCCATGAAACAGGATCCTGCCCAATCGTCTTCTATTGTGTTAACGACCATTACCGATGTCGTGGGATTTTTTAGCTTTCTTGGTTTGGCCACTCTCCTCTCAAGTTTATTGGAAAACTAGCGTTTCGCCTCCCGTCTCACAATTCTTTGGTTCCTTCGCACTTCTACCTTTTCACTCATGAGGTTGCCTACCCTTCACCCTTCGGGTAGGATCAAAATCATTTTTATCTCTCTATTAGAGGAGGCTTTATGCAAACTCAACCGTTGACGAAACCAGATCGGGCTCAATCGCTAGACCAAGATATTCGACGCGTGCGGCAGCAATTGGATGCCTTGAAGAATCATTTAATGAATGAACCGGCGGCAGACGTCCTCAATGAGTTTGATGCGGCGACGGAAGACATGCTTGCAGATGTGTTCGGGAGTTCCTCACCCCTGTTGGATACGTATGAATATGCTGAGGTTGGTGAAGCGGCGGGCCTCCTGAACCTCACGGATGAAGCTCCGGAAGGGACGGAATCGCAGTCGCAACGAGAAACCATTCGACAGCGACATCGTGTCCTGGAAAGTGCCATTGCAGATTTAGAGTCTCGGCGAGCCGCCTTGGCCAAAGAAACCAAGAAACGAAAAGCCTCCGGGCCGAGAGTCTCAGATTTTATGGCGAGTAAGGTTCGCTCGATTTCTTTGGATGCCACCCTTCGTGAGGCTGGGCAAAGCCTGAAGAAGTGGAAGATTGGTTCGTTGTTAGTTCAAAGCGGAGATGAGTATATTGGTTCGATTTCCGAAACCGAGTTGACCAGCGAAGTCGTAGCTTCCGGAACCGATGCGACGACGACGACCGTGAAAACCTGTATGCGAGAACCCCTGGTGACCATTGAAACCAGCGATCCCATCGTTGAAGCCGTCCGGCTGATGAAGGAAAAAGGAACTCGGCATTTAGCGGTGACGGAAAGCGGTCGAATCGTGGGTGTGGTGTCCGTCTCCGATGTCATTCGGTACTATTCCGGAGTCGTGTAACGCGCCACCATCGCAACACACATGCCACCAGAAAATGCTCCGGCTATTCTCTGGTGGCAGCGTCCTGTTTCCTTTCATGCCAAAATAATTCCTCCTCCAAGACGCCCTAACTTCTTGTCCTGGTCAAAGCCGTTCTCCCTTTCGCCCTTTCTGCTTCAGTCTTAAGAAATTTTAATCTGTCTTTAATCTTCCTATTAGAGTGGGGCAGTATGCTCCTAGTATGAATAGGGTCTAATGGTGGTCTATTTTCATCAAGGAGGAAGAGATATGGAAAAGAACGGAAAAACAGTCGCCTCGCAATGGGATGGGAGTCCCGTTTGGCAGAAAAGTCTGGGGTTGGCCGGAATGGGGATCCTGGTTGGTGCTCTATTGTTTGGGTCATGGAATAATCCTGTCACGACGTTCGCGCATGAAAAAGATGCTCAGCAGCAATTGAAAACGACGAATCCGCCGAATTTTCACAACGGGGGATTTGCCGACATTGCCAAACAAGTGACGCCAGCCGTGGTGAACATTACGGTGAGCAAACAAGCGGCAGTTCCCATGTCTGGATTGCCGTTTGATCCCATGAAAGAGTTCTTCGGGGCCCCTGGCGCTCCTGGCTTCCCGCCTCGTCATGACCAGGGTCCGATGCCGGATCTCCAGGGTGCGGGTTCTGGGGTGATTGTGTCATCTGATGGCTATGTGTTGACCAACAATCATGTGGTGGAGGACGCCAAAGAGATTTCGGTCACGCTTCCCGATAAACGGGAATATTCCGGAACAGTGGTCGGGCTTGATCCCCAAACCGACCTGGCCGTGATTAAAGTGGAGGCGAAAGATCTTCCCTTTGTGCGATGGGGCGATTCGTCCAGTCTCCAAGTTGGAGAATATGTGTTAGCCGTGGGGAACCCCTTTGGATTGAATTCCACGGTGACCTTGGGAATAGTCAGTGCTTTGGGCCGCGGTGGAATGGGTATTACTCAATATGAGGACTTCATTCAAACCGATGCCGCGATTAACCCAGGCAATTCCGGTGGGGCGTTAGTGAATACCCAAGGTGAGTTGGTTGGGATCAATACGGCCATTTTTTCGCGATCGGGTGGATATCAGGGAGTCGGGTTTGCTGTGCCGACGAAATTAGCGAAACCCATCTATACCAGTCTGGTGAAATCCGGAACGGTGGTGCGAGGGTTTTTGGGCGTTGGCATTCAAGCGGTGACCCCTGAATTAGCCAAATCCTTCCAGCTAGACAAAGTGGAGGGTGCCTTAGTGACCAATGTGATGCCAGGGAGTCCTGCAGATCAAGCCGGAATCCAACGTGGGGATGTCATTGTGGAATATGAAGGACAGGTCGTAGAAGATCCACGCGCGTTGCAAGGTCAAGTTGTCGGAACAGTTGTGGGAAATACCATTTCCATGGCCGTGATGCGAGATGGGAAAAAAGTCACGCTGCGCCCCATGATTCGTGAACAAAATGAACCCACAAAAGTGGCACAGGCCAACCCGATGAGGCACGATGGTCCGTTTGCCGGAGTGGCAGTTCAAGATTTGGATGGTCGCATGGCGCAGCAATTGGGTATAGCCGAAGAGGTGAGCGGTGTCGTCGTGATGGAGGTGACCCCAGGCAGTTATGCCGAACGAGCGGGATTGGCTCAAGGTGATGTCATTAGCGAGATTAACCGAAAGCCTGTACGCTCAGAGAAAGATTTCGTTCAAGTGATCTCTCATTTAGAAAAACAACAAGATGCCTTGCTCTTTATCCATCGTGGGAAAGGAGCATTATATTTAACTGTTAAGATTTAACAATAAATAAGGTATGCACTGAAGCGGGCTATCTTCTTTGATTAGAAGATAGCCCGATTTTTTGTGAACTGATGGTGGCTACGAAGTCCATGAGAAAATATAGATTCCTGGGAACGGGAATATAGGGAGCCGTTCAACTAACGGCTCCTGCAGATGTCGCGTAAGAATTAATTTTCAGTGATCTGAACTTTGCGCGGTTTAGCTGGTCCAATTTTTGGGAGAGTAACGCGCAAAACACCATGATTCAAATTGGCCTTGATATTAGCCTGATCAATGACTTCAGAAAGGGTGAATTGCCTAAAGTATTTCCCTGTTTCGAACTCTTGTACCACGATCTCTTCGTTGTCTGGGACCGCTAAGGAAGGAGCCCCCGTTAATGTAAGGATATCTTCTTGAAGGTCGATACTGACATTATTAGATGGCACTCCGGGCATGTCCGCGATAATCGTCAACGCCTGATCATCTTCAAAAATATCCACCAGTGGAGAAAACACTCGGCGTGGAGTGGTTTGTTCTGAGGTAGATTGTAATTCTTGTTTATCTCGGGCTTGAATGTCTTGTGTCATGGGTTTTCTCCTTTTAGTAGAGGGATTCCCGTCCTATGCGGCAGAAACAATGCTGAGTACTTCGGTGCCATTCAGGTGTGTTGGTAGGGAGCGGAACGTCAGGGAACAAGCCAATGCTCCTGATCCGTGTAGGGCCTTCCCTGCTATCTGAAGATCGTCTCTTTTGCTGATTGTGAAATCGCTAAAACGGCGGGATGTTTGATGCGGCGATCCACTGTAATGCCATAGAAGCTTTCTGTCAGCTCTGGAATGTGTCCAACGCTTCGTACCTGATACTGGCGAGTGATTTCTTTGGCCACCACGGATGACCCCGGAAACAGCCCATGACCTTCCTGCCCGAATGCTTTCATGGTTGCCCCATCTTCAAACTCGCCCACAATGGTCGGATGGATATGGTGTTTGCGAAACCAGTCTTCCAACCCACGCCTCAACACTGAGTTATTTGTTGGCAACAAAAATCGTGCGCCATCAAGTGATTGTGGGAATTTCCTGCGATATTGACGAGCTAAAGGTTCCGTTCCAAATATCGTGACCCCGGTTTCTCCGAGTAAATGGCTATGGGCTTCAATACTTACGGTTGGAGGTACGGGGGCGTCCGTGAGGACGATATCAAGAGTATGCAGGGCGAGTTCTCCTAGGAGGCGCTCTAATCGACCTTCCCAGCAGATAATCTTAATGTTCTCGAACTGTTGGAACGCGGCTTTTAACAATTTATAGGCCACCATTTTAGGGACGACTTCGGCGATACCCACAATCAGGCGAACCGGATGATCGGCTTCCCGCCCTTTGAGCGTGTTGGTTAATTCATTGCCGAGTGTGAAAATTTCATCAGCGTAGCGGTACGTGATTTTCCCAATCTCAGTCAGTACCAATCCCCGGCCAACTCGTTCGAATAATTTCTCGCCGACGGCGTCTTCGAGCGTCCGAAGTTGAACGCTCAGTGCCGGTTGTGACAGATTGAGCCGGTCGCAGGCTTGTTTAATCGAGCCTTCTCTGGCGATGACCCAGAAATATAACAAGTGATGGTAATTCAGCCATTCCATTGATCGGCAAAGTATACATTTAAAAATGATATGAAACAAATTCAAATTATGTATTTGTCTTATGTTAGTAGGTGGCGATAGCATACGAGGTTAGATTGGTTATAAGAGAAGCTCGGCGGTACGTGTAATGGATCCTTCCTTGTGTCTTGTTCGTCTTGTGGGGGCACAGGGAAAGGAACGCGTCTTGGAAAGAAAAATTTCCCATTCTTGCTCAGTCGTGAGTCAGCTTTCTGTATGAAAAAACGAAAACCTCGCAATTTAGACGTGGTGGTTGCCGAAAAAAATCCTGCCCACCGAGCGACCTTATGTAGTTTAATCGCGAGTTTAAATTGCGTGGCTATTCCAGCCTGCTCGGGGTTGGAAACTCTGGTGGCGATCAAAGAAGGTTCGGCGGGCCTTGTGTTATTGGATGCTGATCTTCTATCTTCCAAGCGCGAGAGCGCGCTTCAAGAAATTCGCCAAATTGATCCTTCGTTGCCTATTATTATGATGAGTGGGACGCTGACGCCTGAGCTTTCCCGGCGGTTTGGTGCCCAGGGGGCTCAGGGCGTTCTCGTGAAACCCATTCAACGGGATCAATTAGCGATGACGTTGTTTCGGTTTTTACTGTAAGGGAGAATGTCGTGGAGATATTCATACAGACGAGACGGTCATATCAAGCAGGCACCAAATTTATCGCCCGATCGATCAAGGTGGTGAGCTGTACCTCTTGAGTCAGGTTTTTCTGAGGAGGCCTTATCACTCAACGGTTGATCTTAGGAGAGGGAACACCATGAACAATGGCATGAATGAAAAATTTAATAGGCTTGTGTTGCTCTTTTGTGGGGTGAGTCTTCTTGTCCCGTCCGCCATATTTGCCGAGTCGTCATCCCCCAAGACCGTTCCTGGACAATCGACGGCCGGGGCCGTAGGGTCATCGGAAGTATTATATGGTCCTGAGGTACATTGGCGAGCTCATAAGAAGGCGGAAGATCTCTTTAAGTCGTGGAATTTTGACCAGGAGAAAATTGGCGGCCTTCCTGCCGGGTTCTCTGTGGGAAGCACCCATAAAGAATCAACTGGAGAATGGCACATCGAAGCGGATCGGGAAGCGCCTTCTTCCCCACATGTTATGACACAAACGGCTTCCTGTCCCCAAGAAGATTGCTTTCAGGTATTACTCGCAGACACAGGAAATCTTGGGTTACCTGATATCGTCGTCAAACTCCGGGAAGTGTCTCCGGGAAAAGGGAATGAGGCGGGAATTGTGTTGGCGGCACAGGACCATCGGAACTTTTACGCGGTGACCGTCGATCTCAACTCCTATGAGTTGAGAACGTATCGGGTGCAGGACGGGGAGCCGTCTCTTCTGGGGAAAGGCGTGGCTAAACCAAAGCCAGGAGCATGGCATGTCCTCCGTGTTCAAGTGGTGAATTCAGCCCACGTGGATTTTCCGCGTTTGGAGTTATATTTAGACGGGTATGAGGTTCCCATGCCTGAGGTTTATTCGATTCAGGGAAAGGGTCGAATTGGAGTGCTTACAAAAGGGGAGACCGTGGCGAAGTTTGATGGACTTGGCGTGGTCGAAATGATGGCGAATCGTCCGCTTTCTAAGCCCGCTGCCTATTAAGCCCAATGTGTGAGGCTGTCCTGATTCAAGGAGGAACAAAGGGAACCATGCGGAGTCTTTGTTATACCTTTCCCGACCTACTGAGCAACGAACCAGTAGATGTTTATCACCTTTCCTTGCGTGATGCGTGACAAGGATAATATGGGAAACTCCACAGAAAACCGATCGACTTCAAAGCCCCTTGTGGGCATTATCATGGGAAGCAGAAGTGATTGGGAGACGATGCGTCCCGCCAGTGAATTGTTGGCGGAACTCGATATTCCCCATGAATGCCGGATCGTTTCCGCTCACCGCACTCCTGCTTGGATGTTCGATTACGCCACCACCGCTGAAAAGCGAGGGCTTCGTGTCATTATTGCTGGGGCAGGTGGTGCCGCCCATCTCCCGGGAATGACTGCAGCGAATACCGTGCTTCCCGTCCTGGGTGTCCCTGTGCGGTCGCGCACCCTTCAAGGGTTTGATTCGCTTCTCTCAATCGTGCAGATGCCAAAAGGGGTTCCGGTGGCCACTCACGCCATTGGTGAAGATGGTGCGTTCAATGCCGCGTTGCAAGCTGCTGCCATTTTGGCCTTAACCGATGCCGGCGTTCGTGAATCTCTTCAAGCCTATCGAGACAAAGCCGCCAGCCAAGCATCGGAGAATCTGGAGTGAATACGATACTTCCGGGTGGAACGATCGGCGTTCTTGGCGGCGGACAACTCGGAAGGATGCTGGCTATGGAAGGGCGTCGGATGGGGTATCGGGTTGGTGTGTTAGATGCGATGGCGAAGGGTCCCGCTGCACAAGTCGCGGATTTTGCGGTTCAATCAGAATTTTCCAATATCGAACGTGTGTTGGATTTTATCGCGCAGGTGGATGTGGTCACCGTTGAAACGGAATTGGTCCCATGGGATGTTCTTGCAGAAATCGAGAAAAGTAAGCCGACTCGCCCTTCGTCGTTTGTGCTGGCCCTGGTCCAGGATCGACTCGTTCAACGCCAATATCTTCAAGAGCACCACTTTCCACAAACGCCTTTTGCCTCAATCAAGAAAGGGGGCGACTTGCCGCATGCCGCCCAACATGTCGAATTCCCGGCGATATTAAAGACATGTCGATCCGGCTATGACGGAAAAGGGCAAACCCGAGTGGCCAGCGACAAACAGCTGAAAGATGCGTGGAAAGAACTGGATGAGGTTCCCGCAGTTTTGGAAACCGTGGTGTCTTTTAAGAGCGAACTGTCGGTTGTGCTGGCGCGAAATCTACAGGGCGACATTCAAATCTATCCACTCGCTGAGAATGTCCACCGTCAGAACATTCTGCATACCACCCGTGTGCCGGCTCAAGTAGCGGACACGGTCCGGTTACGCGCGGGGGAGCTGGGTGTGGCACTTGCAGAGGCTCTTGAGTACTGCGGGATTATGGCCGTTGAACTCTTTCTCCTTGAGGACGACCGTCTGCTGATCAACGAAATCGCACCACGGCCGCACAATAGCGGGCATTTTACATTTGGCGCTTGCGTGACCTCTCAATTCGAACAACATCTTCGAGCCATTTGTGGGTTGCCCTTAGGAGATTGCACGCTCTTGAGCCCCGTTGTGATGATGAATTTGCTTGGAGATTTGTGGGAAAACGGACCGCCAAATTGGGATGGTCTCCTGGCTCATCCCGGGGTTCGTCTCCATTTGTATGGCAAAGACCACCCTAAACCTGGACGAAAAATGGGCCACTTTCTTTTGTTAGAAAAGAATCCGGATCGTCTTCTGAACGAGGCAGAGGCTCTCCTGCGTGGTCTTACGCCGGGTCAAACTGGAAGAAGTGGTCGGAGTATCGAACATTCGGTTGAGCTGACCTCTCCAATATCCGGTATCAACAAAAAATAAGTCAAGTCGGCGAATTATCGGGAATGAAAAACGACTCGGCATTATCCTCCTCTCTGTGTTGTGTCAATAATTTTCTGAAGGCTATGCGCGATGACTCCCAACCGTACGGGGAGATTCCCTTATGACGATGTTTGTGGCCATCCTTGTCCCTCTGTTACCCCTCGTCTCTGGAATTATTCTCGGTGTGTTTGGAAAGCACCTGAGGGAAACAAGTTCAAAGGTGGGCGTCTTGGCGCTGGCGTTGGCCTTTATCTGTTCTCTCTGGGTGCTTTATGCGGTCAGTGTGGGTGGACCCATTCGGATCATGCTTCCGCCCTTCCATTCCGGACCAGATGGCTGGTTTCAATTCGGCCTGTTCATTGATCGGCTGAGTGCAGTCATGATGGTGCTCATTACGAGTGTGAGTACCGTGATTCACGTCTATTCCATTCGGTATTTACAGGGGGATCCTGGATATGCCCGGTTTTACTCCTTACTGGGTTTGATGACCTTTGTCATTCTTTCGCTGGTTTCCAGTCCGAATCTATTGATGCTGTTTGTGTTTTGGCAGCTTCTAAGTTGGATCCTGTACCTGATTCTCGCATTTAATTATGCGCATGTGCCCGCCTACCAGAATGCATTTAAGACCTTGATGGTTCATCGCATTGGAGATGTCACCTTTCTTTGTGGGATCTTTATGGCGTATAAATATTTCGGCACCCTTGGTTTTAATGAACTCTTTGAGCGAGCGTCACAACAATCTTATGTTATTTCGCTCTTGCCAGGAAATCTTCTCGACATCAGTGTGGTCACCGTCATTACCTTACTCATCTTTATCGGTGCCATGGCCAAATCTGCTCAATTTCCTTTGCATGTGTGGTTGCCGGATACCATGGATTCTCCAACCCCGGTCTCAGCTTTGATGCACGCGGGGATCATCAACGCAGGCGGTTTCCTTCTTAATCGGTTGGCTCCGCTTTATGCTCTTTCACCCAACACCCTGCATATTGTGTTTGTGATTGGCGCACTGACCGTGGTGTTCGGAGCCTCTATGATGCTCGTGCAAAATGACATAAAGAAAACTCTCGGATACTCGACCATGGGCCAAATGGGCTATATGATCATGGAATGTGGGCTTGGCGCATTTGCGCTTGCTATTTTTCATCTGATTGCGCATGGGCTCTTCAAAGCTTCACTCTTTCTCAGTGCGGGTAATGTCATTCATACCGCTCGCCATGAACCCAAGTTTCCTGAATCCTCCGGCCATAAACCGACAAAACTCCCCGCCCAAGCCACTTGGGTGACTGGAATGATTGTGACGTTGATTATGCCGCTGATTATTTTGATGGTGGCACATGATCTATTGGAAGTTCCGCTTAAAGATGCGCACGGGGCGGTGATCTTTCTCTTTTTTAGTTGGGTGACCGCCTCGCAAGCCATATTTAGTTTGTATCGATTACATGCGGTGGCTTCGTGGAAAGTCGCGAGTGCGATGATTGCCGCGTTATTTCTTATTGGATTTACCTATTTGTGGGCAGGTGAAGTCTTTACCCATTTTCTGTACCCCGGACCAGGAGTGGCAGATGCGTTCTTCGTCGCAGCGGCTTTGAATCCTATTGTGTTTGATGCGCTCATTTTGATTTCGACGTTCTTAATTTTTTTAGCGTGGATTTATGCTTATACCGATGCCAAAGGGCAAAAGCTTTTGAATACAGAGTGGAGTCAAGCCATTCAACAAAAAGTCTATGTGATTCTTATCAACCGGCTGTATGTGGATCTCCTCTATATGCGATGGGGGAACGCACTCTTTCAATGGGCTCAAAAATTTGGGAACCGGTATTAAGCGCAGCATCGGGTGAGATTGAGACCATCATGCCTATAGAAGTCACTACAATTCTTGCCTTTGCGATCATTCTTTCAGCCTTTTGCGCAATCCTAGGGCAACGTTCAAAGCTATCGTCACCGATACTTGTCCAAATTCTTATAGTGTCGGGACTCGGACTTGGAACCTTGCTGACGCCCTTGCCCATTAATCGATATTTTCTCGTTGGGGTTCTTGGTTTTGCAGCGTATTTGCTCTTTCAGTCTCATTGTCGCGCGACGACGAAAACCATGAGTCTTGCGCAAATCGCTCTCGCAATTCTTCTGGTGCTGGTGTCTTCCTTTTCGGATCACTCCTTAGCCATGTTCGCTGGACTGGGTCTAGGGTTTACCCTCCTGCCACTCTTTCCGTTTCATCTACCGTTCGTCTCACTCGTGAGTTCTGCTCATGGAGCAATGTCTGGTCTATGGGTCACCGTGTTCCTTTCTCTCGGATTGGCTGAGCTCACGGAGCTCCCAACTTTCCTGTCGGAAGGAATGCCCTCCGCCGTTTCCTGGTTAGCCTTGGGCAGTGCCCTGTATGCCTCACTCAAATGTCTGGGACAAACCCAAATTCGGCCATTACTCACCTACGCAACTATTGCCCAAGCATCCATGTTATGGGGGCTCACGACGGTGTTCTCGATATTTTCCGAATGGGTAATATCGTTTGGGTTAACCATTGCCTTCGTCATGACCGCACTCCTTTTCACCTATCACTGTATTCAGCAGAGGTTTGGTTCGCATGCCCTAGGAACGCTGCCGGGCTTGGCCTTGGTCATGCCACGACTGGGTGTGTGCTTGATTATTCTAATCAGTTTTGCGGTGCTGCTTCCCCTTGTTCCGGTATTGTCAGGGTTGCCCGCTCTGCCAACGGCGAACAATCAAGATGTCTGCCTTGTTATCTTGTGCTTCATTATATTCGTCGTGTGGATTTTTGAGAGTTGGTATTTCCCCCATTTAATGCATCAAACGGCTTTTGGAAAAGCGAGACCGGATATTCCCTACTCGGATTTAACCGCAGGGGAAATCAGCGGACTTACCTTACTCATTGCTGCCGCCAGTTATCATGGACTATTTTATTAGAGAGTATTCATTGTGGCTGAAGTGAAAGAAATCGATCAGTCAAGAGACGGACAGCGAATGGAGGTTCTCTCGCTGGTCAAACTGGCGAGTGAGCCCATTTCTCACTATTGGCCCATGCAAACATTTATTCACCATAATCCCCTCCACGGATTAGAACACCTACCCTTTGGTGAGGCTATTAACGAAGCGACACGGTTTCTTGGTGGCCAAGGGTATCTACCCAATACAGAATACCGGAATTACCACCAGCAAGGGCGCATTACCCTAGATGCCATTGATGAAGCGTTAAAAGATCAGAGTGACAATCAACTCATTGTCATCGGCCATCGAAAAATTTCTCATCTCGAAACCTTACGTGCGATTCTCATCAATGGAACCGGTTATACCGCACCAGATGTGGCCTCAGTCCTTTTGCAAGAATATCAAGACGACAATGATGTGAAGGCGCTCATTGATAAACTCCAAGCTCTGTTCGAGTCAAAACCACCCACATGGTCTTTAAATGATCATGCCACGAGGGAGCAAGAGGAACTTGGGTCGGCCTACATCCTGTCCGCCTGGTGCGATCAAACACTGGGCACTACGGTTCAGGACCTCATGAACTACGAACTCATCAAATGGTGTGGCAGTTTTCTGGATGAAGGACATGCTCCCTGGCCTATGCCTTTTCGAGAAAAAACCTTTTATGGTGGTTGGAAAGCATTGGCCCAAATCGAGCGGTCTGGTTCGGTGTTAGGCATTCCACAATGGCAATCCAAAATTCAACGTCTTCCGATCCGACCAGAAGATGCCATCCTCGAAAGCCTCGAGGCCATGGCCATTCCTCGTGAAGTGTGGATGGATTATTTCACCATGCATTTGGCGCAGTTGTCGGGATGGGCCGGATTCATCAAATGGCGATCAGAACAATCGGATTATCAGTGGCAGAATGCCAATCGCATTGACCTAGTCAAATACCTCGCGGTTCGTTTGTTTTATGAAAAAGAACTGGTCGCATTGGCTTGCCAAGACAAACTTGGCATTCCAGGAACGTATTCTTCGATTCAGTCCTATCTCGAGAGTCACCCCTCTGGATATGGACTGTACAAGGAATGGAAACTCACAGGTTTACCGGCAATGGTCGTCGAGGATCTTGGGCTTTCACTTTTCGTGCAACACCCCTTGCCCATTGATGCACTCGATAAGAGTGCCGTCCGCATCAGAGAAATCTGGCAGTCGATTCGCCGAGAACAAGACATTCACCAAATGGCCTTAATGGCGTTGCACCTCGCCAGATCCCTTGGCTTCTCTGTGCAAGAGTTAGTCACCAGTCCTCAAGAAACGTTGGTTGGATTAATGGAATGGGCATCGCAATTTCCAGAGCCACAACATGGTCCGATTTGGCTGAAAGCCTTTGAACTCACTTTCATTAAAGGGTTTCTCCCAGGTTTTTCTCCGAATCTTGAAATACTCGAAAAAATCGATGAGTCAGAAGAACCATCCGCTGAATCACGTCCATTGGCTCAAGGGATTTTCTGCATTGATGTTCGGTCGGAGGGTTTTCGTCGGCATTTCGAAGAAGTTGGAGGAAATGAAACCTTTGGATTTGCTGGATTTTTTGGCGTTCCCCTTTCCTACCAAGGGTTTGGGAGTGAGCAAGAAACCGATCAATGTCCGGTCCTGCTCAAACCCAAACATGTCATCAAAGAAATTCCTCGAGCGTACCAAGCCAAGGCGGCCAAACAATTTCTGGAACGACAACAGTTAGCGAAAACAGGGCATACGCTCCTTCATGATTTGAAAGAGAATGTGATTACTCCCTATGTCATGGTCGAAGCCATTGGCTGGTTTTTCGGGTTCAGGCTGTTTGGCCAAACCTTGAGTCCCTTGTGGTTTAAACGGATCACGTCCTGGTTTACTGAGCGATTTGACATTCCCCTTGGTACGACGTTGACCGTTGACAAGCTGACCAACCAGGAGGCAGAGGAAATGGTGGCCTCAGAGCATCGTGCCTCAATCTATCGTATGCTCATCGAACAGTGTGGCCGACAAGGGATGGCTGTTTCACATGACCAAGTCGAACGACTTCGCAAGCTCGCGCTGAGCCAAATGACCTTTGATCCGGACGAAGAGGAGGAATTACTCAGCAAGCTCCAGTGGACGGAATCTGACCACACGCAATTTATTGAAGACTTAAGAAACCAATATGGTGTGCACGACCGCGCCGCCAATAATCGGATGCATCGTATTACGCAGACAGGATTCACCACCACCGAACAAGCGCATTTTGTGGAAACCGCTCTTCGGGTTCTAGGGTTCACCAAAACGTTTTCCCGGTTGATCTTAACGTGTGCCCATGGCAGCATTTCCGATAACAATCCATTTGAATCGGCTTTAGATTGTGGGGCCTGTGGAGGGAACCACGGGGTCTCGAATGCTCGGGCCTTTGCGGCCATGGCCAACAAAGGACAGGTGCGACACATTCTGGCACAAAAAGGGATTCATATTCCTCCTGACACTCATTTCCTGCCAGGTCAACATGATACCACTACTGACGAGGTTGAGTTGTTCGACCTAGAAGACGTCCCAGCGACTCATCGTAAAGATTTAGTGAGACTCCAACACGACCTGGATGAAGCCACTCGCCGCAATAGTAGGGAGCGGTTAACTCGCTTACCCGACGACAAGGGGTGTGAATCATTGGCGGAGGCAGCTGAACGGACTAAACAGCGCAGCATCGATTGGTCTCAGGTTCGGCCCGAATGGGGCCTTTCTCGACACACGGCATTTATTGTGGGAAGACGTCTCTTAACACAAGGCATTAATCTTGAGGGGCGAACATTTTTACACTCGTACGATTATTCCCAAGATGAGACAGGTAAATATTTGGAAATCATCATGACGGCGCCTATGATCGTGGCAAATTGGATCAACATGGAGCATTATTTTTCCACAGTGGACCCAGTGGTGTATGGTGCTGGAAGCAAGGTCTACCATAATGTGGTGAGTCGCATCGGGGTTATGTATGGGTCCCAAAGTGATATTTGTGTTGGCTTGCCATTGCAGACTGTTTTTGATGGGGAAACCCCCTATCATGAACCTATGCGATTGTTTGTCATTCTCGAAGCCCCGCGTGAACGAATCAGCATGATCATCTCGCGGCATGATATTCTTCAACGGCTCATTGGCAATCAATGGATCAATCTGGTGGCTCTAGATCCGGCCACCAGGGAATTCTTTGTTCATGATTCACGGAACGATTGGCAATTCATTCAGTAATTCACCAGGTTGTGGAGGACCAGGCCATCATGAGTACCATTAAACTTTACCCGATGAAAGAAATTAAAATTATCATTGATGGTGAGCACATAAAATTCGTGACGGAAGTGCTCGATCGAATCAAAGCCAGTGGCTATACCATTTTTAGCAACCTCTCTGGGAAAGGCCATAGCGGATTTCATGAAGGACATCTTTTGTTTAATGACACGAGTAGCTTGCAGATGGTGTTAACCGTGGTTCCGGAAGAGAAGGTTGAGCCTATTCTTTCGGGACTCAGGCCGTTTTTAGAGCGTCATTCTGGAAGTATTTTTGTTATCGATGCGTGTGTGCTCAGAAAAGATCATTTTGAATCATGATCATCCTGAGATATTTTTTTTGCAACGAAGACACGCGATGGGG
>JAOUQB010000201.1 GCA_029879555.1 Nitrospirota bacterium
CTCACGCTTGGAGCCAGTCGAAATCATATCGATAGGACAAGCGGCAAGTTCTTCGACTCTCGCTAAATACCGCTTGGCTGCGGGGGGCAACGCTTTATACGATGTAATCCCCGTGGTATCAGCAGTCCACCCGTCCCACCGTTCATAGACCGGCTGCCCATTCTCCAACACATCCAAATTAGCCGGCATTTCCCGATACAACTTTCCTTGATACCGATACCCCGTACAAATTTTCAATTCTTTGAATCCATCCAACACGTCCATCTTGGTAATCGCTAACGACGTGAGGCCATTGACGCGAACGGCATATCGCAACAACACCATATCAAGCCAACCACACCTGCGTGCTCGTCCAGTCGTCGATCCATATTCATGGCCGCGAGTCATGAGTTGTTGGCCAATGGCGTCGTCTAATTCTGTTGGAAAGGGTCCGCCACCCACACGAGTCGTATAGGCCTTGGTCACTCCCAACACAGCCGAGATGTTCGTAGGACCAACGCCGCTACCCGTGCACGCGCCTCCGGAACACGAACTGGAGGAGGTCACAAACGGATAGGTTCCAAAATCAACATCAAGATGAGTGCCCTGCGCCCCTTCGAACAACACTTGCTTGCCACTCGCAAAGGCCCGATCAAGCAATAAGGGAACATCCGTAATGTGGGGCCGCAACCGCTCCCCATAGGCTTGATACTCCTTAAAGATGGATTGCACCGTAAATCCCTTAGCATGATAAATGCGTCGCAAAAACGCATTAATTTCGACTAAATTTTCCTGAATCTTTTTCTTTAAGACATCCGGATTCAGCAAATCTCCCATCCGAATGCCGACACGGGCCATTTTATCCACATAGGCCGGACCGATACCCCGACCCGTCGTCCCGATCCGCTTAGCCCCTTTGGCTTGTTCAGCAGCCTTATCAATGGCCTTATGATAGGGCATGATGACATGGGCGCGTTGGCTAATAAGGAATCGCTTGCCCACCGCAATCCCATTGTTCTTCAACCCATCTAATTCACCAATTAAGCCCCCGGGATCAATCACGACGCCATTGCCGAGGACGCATTGCTTCCCACGATACAAGACCCCTGAAGGGATCAGGTGAAAAATAAACGTCCCTTTATCGGTGATGACGGTATGCCCGGCATTCGATCCGCCCTGATAGCGGACGATGACATCGGCATCTTTGGCCAGTAGATCAACAATCTTGCCTTTTCCTTCATCGCCCCACTGGGAACCAATCACCACAAGCGCTGACATGCTCGCCTCCACTCCCCTAGATTGACCGGACACAAAAAAGCTCTGACAACGACTAGGTCAGAGCGCAATGTTCGCATCGTAGGTCCCACGTCACAAATTGTCAACGAAGAAAATGAAAAGCGCTTAGCACCGCGTCTTTCTTGACCACATGCCAGACCCGTGATAGCATCTTTTTCGGTGTGGGGCTGTAGCGCAGTTGGGAGCGCGCGTGAATGGCATTCACGAGGTCGCCGGTTCAATCCCGGCCAGCTCCACCAACCTTCCTCATTCTTATAATCTTCTCTGGCATTCATCCCTGACAGGAGAGAGTCAGTGTCATCGGCCAAATGGCCGAATAATTGTCTTATGGTAATACGATGTTACATGTAGAACGCCTCACCAAAACCTTCCCAACGAAACCCCTGTTTCTTGAGGCCTCCGCTCATCTGAAGCCCGGTACCCGCGTGGGCCTCGTCGGGCCAAATGGATCAGGGAAAACATCGCTCTTACGAATGATTCTCAACGAGAGTGACATTGAAAGTGGCCGAATCCGAAAACGACCACATCTCCGGATAGGCTATCTGCCACAAGAATTAGAAACACTGCCGGGCAATACTATTTTGGATGCCACGCATCGCAATGAATTCCCGGAATATGAGGCCAAACGCATTCTGGCTGGTCTCGGATTCCAAGAGGGTGACTGGGACCGAAAGATTCAGACACTGTCCGGTGGCTATCGCATGCGCGTGGCCTTGGCCTATTTGCTGTTATCAGCGCCTGACGTATTAATGCTGGACGAGCCAACCAACCATCTGGATAAACCCACGCAACGATGGCTGGAAAGCTTCCTCATTAATTCATCTTTCACCTTGCTCATTATCAGCCACGACATTGAGTTTCTCGACAAAATGGTCACCCATATCTGGGAAGTTCGCAATCACACCCTGCAAGAATATCGCGGCAACTATTCACGCTTTCAAAAACTGAAAGCGGAACGAGACGCCCAAGAAGAAGCCGCCGCGAATCGGCAAGCCAAAGAAATCAATCGCGTGCAATCCTTTGTGGACCGATTTCGATATCAAGCCAATAAAGCCACCCAAGTCCAATCGCGCATCAAGGCATTGGAAAAGGTCAAACGCATTGAATTGCAGCGAGACACGAAGCGCCTCAAATTTAAATTTCCTGAACCGCCGACGAGCGGACGAGAAGTTCTGGAACTGCAAAACATCCACAAACGCTACGGCGAAAAAATCGTCTACGAAGGGTTAGATTTTTCGATTGAGCGGGGCCAGCGAATCGCGTTTGTCGGGGAAAATGGCGCGGGAAAATCGACGCTCCTGAAAATGCTGGCTGGCGTCCTGCAATTTGAAGAAGGCAAACGCATTGTCGGACATGGCGTCACGATTCATTATTTCGCGCAGCATCAGGCAGAAATTCTCCATCCCGAACACAGCATCCTAGACTCGCTCGAAGACGCCGCCCCTATGGCTGAACGAAACTTTTTACGCGGATTAGCTGGCGCCTTTCTTTTTACCGGCGACGACCAGCACAAACCCATCAAGGCCTTAAGCGGAGGGGAACGCAATCGCGTCGCCTTGGCCCGCATGCTCGTCGAGCCAGCCAATACCTTGCTGTTAGATGAGCCGACCAATCATTTGGATCCGTCATCAGTGGATATGTTGACCGACGCTCTCCTTCAATTCCCTGGCACCATCGTCTTCATCTCGCATGACCCCACATTTCTCATGCGAGTATCCACACGTGTGGTCGAAATTGATGAAGGAAAGGCTCGAGACTACATCGGCGACTATGAATATTATTGCTGGAAACGCGCGAAAGAATTAGAAGACCAGATTCCGCCGGAAGCCAAAGTCGACAAGAAAAAATCCAAGAAAAAAGACAAAGCCCAAAAAGAACAACCCACCACCGAACATGTCACTAACGGGGCATCCGCAACACCCATCGCTCCTCCCGCCGGCCCATCACGACGAGACCTCTCAAAAAGCATCGCCCGCTTGGAAAAACAAGTGGCCACAGCGGAACAAGAAATTGCCGCCCTTGAAGAACAGATCAAAGCCCGCGATATCGAACTCGCCGCCCCGGGAACCTACCAGGATTATTCCCGCTGGAATTCCCTCCATCAAGAACGCGAGAAATGGACCCGCGACCTCGACCGCCTCACCCACAAATGGGGCGACCTCACCGCCCAACTAGAAAAGCAACAATCCCAAATTTCCTAATTTCCTACTTCAACTTTTTTGTTTAAAAAAGTAAGCCAATGAATGGAGTCTAATTCCGTTTTCTTATATAACTTCAGTAGTGTCCCAACGTTCTCGAAAATCACTCTTTTTGTTGCCTAACGCATTGATTTAATTAGAGGCAGAATCTGGAATGAAATTGAAATCGAAACCACCCAGGAAAACGTCATAACCCTTGTCATTATTGAGATTTTAAGCTTTGACTCTAGAAACGTTGGGACACTACTGATATAACTTATTGACCATATTTAGTTGATTCTATAGGGGGTGTATAGTTGTAGATATTGGGCCATTAAGGACGTCTATTTTTATTTAATCTGAACTAAGGAACGAGTTGGGTGGACTGGTGAATGCGACAAAAGACCGCACTGTAATTGTCCTCGGCGCAGGCGCTAGTCGTGACTATGGCTTCCCGCTGGGCCGTAAGTTACGAGATGCCGTTTGTAGGGTCTGTCTCAAGCCATATCACGATACTCACGTTCAATTATGATCGATCATTAGAGTTCTACCTTTCCACCATCGTCGGGAAGCGAGCTAAAAAGGAGCCGGAAGCTGCGACCGTGAGAATCGGAGGTGCAGATCAGGTGGTAATCGCAGACGGGCCCACGGTTATTCATCTTCACGGCCAACTTCGTGGCTCGTATTCGAGTACGTGGTCCAATGACCGCCTGGACGCTGATGGCCTGCTTCTCCTCTCGTCTGCTGATCAAGGCTTTGCGGAATTCGAGCGGGGTAGGGCAGCCATTCGCGCCTGTCGGGCGTTATACTTCCTCGGATTCGGATTCAATCCCAAGAGCACTAGGCGCCTAGGCGATTTCACAGATGCGAGCGTTGTGAACAACATGGAGATTTCTGGCACGCATGTCGGGTTCACTGAACGCGAATGGAACGAGATTCCGTCTGGTCTCTTCCCACTTGGATGGAATGAGCGTCAGGGTTGGAAATCCGTTCACGAATTCGTGCGGGAGAATCAGATTTAGCGCCTAAGGAATAAATTTATAACCTTTAACGCCATGAGTCTAAGCCGTTTCTACAGTCTCTTTTTGAGCCCTGGCCTCAATTTCTTCTCAGCGTCTGAAGAAAAACCTTACTTGATTTTTTATTTCTTTTTGCAAATAAATTCCAACGTCTTCTCGTCTGAATAGCGCCTTCGCTTTTGGATCGACGCCTGCCGTTCGGCCATTGGGTCGGATGATCTTTGAATTTGGCGGGCCTTGTGTGAGCGTAGCGAGTTGATCCGCCCTCCTATCCTGCGTCCGTCCCATCCAATAATGCCGGACGGGGCGTCAATGGTTTTGGGTCCTTTTGCCGAAACAAAAGGGCCTCGGCTGTCGGGCCGAAACCCGGCATGCAATATAAGGGGTCAGACTCGACTAAAATTCAAGGCCATCAGCTTCTATTTCAGATCAATTATTTCAAACCAATCCATTTAAAGGTAGAGAGCAATATAATCTTCCCCCATAGACCATTGTCATAGCCTTAGGAGTCTTTTTTCACTCGCTTCGCCTTTTTGACAGGCTTTTCGGTCTTGGGAGGTTTCACTCGTTTGGACTTCTCAACATGAGGTGCACTGGGCAGGCTTTGGCGAAATCCTCCACTGGAAATAATCTGGGCTTGTTTTCTGATTTCCTCAATCGATTTCGGTTCTGGTCCCTTCCGAGGATCACGAATTCCCAAGAGGTCCCACGGGACTTTATGTGGGGTCCCGGAGGCCTTCGGCTTTTGACTCTTTCCACCCCATTTCATCGTTAATTTCATCCTTTCCTCCGTTCGTCCCAACATTCTTTATTCGTCCTCATCATTCCCCTCCATACTCTGACA
>JAOUQB010000019.1 GCA_029879555.1 Nitrospirota bacterium
ACGGAGTCCACCCAGACCCGGCCCCCGTGCTTCTCGACAAAATCTTTACAGAGCAACAATCCCAATCCTGTGCCCTTTTCACCGGAAGTGCCATCCGTGGTTCGACCAGCCATCACCTCAAACAGACCAGCCAGCTTATCTGGAGAGACGCCGACTCCGGTATCAATGACCGACACCTGAATCATCGTGTCTTGTTCCTCGGTCTGAATGGTCACACGGCCCTCGGCAGGAGTAAATTTGAGGGCATTACCCACTAGATTTTGAACAATAGAATGGAGCATCGTCGAGTCGGCAAAGACTTCGGCTGATGGATTGGCTTGGTACACAAGATCAATATTTTTTTGAGTGGCATTGCCCTTCAACAGCATCACCACGTTCATGACCACGGTGTCGATCGCGACAGAGGTGGGCTGGTAGTCCAAGGTCCCCAATTCAAACCGCGTGCATTGCAGAAGATTGTCAATAAGATGCATAACCTGTTCGGCGGAGGTGAGAACCGTTTGTGAAAATTCCTGAATGTCTTCCCGACTCAAGGTTTCGGCTTCTTCCGCCAACGTTTGGGAAAAGGCCAAGATTCCGTTAAAGGGCGACCGCAGATCATGAGAGACAATATGAAAGAGCTTGTTCTTACTTTCCACAAGCTGTTGCAGCTCTTTAGTGAGACGACGTAATTCCAATTGAGCGACGACCTGTCGAGCCAATGCTTGCAAGGCTGTTATTTGTTCCAGAGATAACATTCGTGGCTCATCGTCAATCGCGCATAATGTTCCGATGGCGAATCCTTCAGGGGTGAGAAGAGGTGCGCCAGCATAAAACCGAATATGGGGGTCGCCCGTCACCAAAGGATTATCCACAAAACGCTGATCGGTAAGGGTATCAGGAACCACAAGCACGTCCGTCTGAAGAATGGCATGCGCACAAAACGCCATGTCGCGAGAGGTTTCGGGAGCGGCGCACCCCACCTTCGCTTTAAACCATTGTCGAGTGGGATCCACCAAGCTAATCAGGGCAATAGGCGTATGACAAATATAGGAGGCCAGCTTCACAAAATCGTCGTACACCGCTTCAGCTTCGGTGTCCAAAATCTCATATTGCAACAGCGCTTGGATACGCGCTTGTTCATTATCTGGGATAGCCGCCACTTGCATAGGTGGTCCTATAAAAATCCGCTCAACACAGGCAAAAGGCCGATGATCACTGCATGTATGGCAACGATTTCTAATACAGGATGAGCATGTCCTTCTGCATTCATTGTTCGGGACAATACCTTCTCAACTTAACAAATCGCTTCCCCCCTAGGGGCAGACGGCACACATTTTCCGCATCATGATCTTCCTGTCTTAGAAGCCTTCTAGGCCACGAAGGGGCGCCGAGACATCGGCCTTGTCCGTTCAGCCCCTCAAGGGCGAAAGAACGGGAACCGACAAGAAAAAAGAACAATCAATCATGAACCACCCATTACAACACGAGAAACGGACCTCCACGGGACGAAGCCAACCAACTGTGCCCGCTAATCATGAAACTATAACCCCAGAAATCACCCTTACCGATCGCCTACGATCGGGATACCACCGTATTTGGTACGAGGCAACTCAGGCTTTACGTTGGTCACGAGGGACCTATCGAGAAGCACCGATTGCGACGATCGAGAATCTAACTTCAACTCAAAACCGTCGTATCGAGGAACTTTCGGCAAACTATGGAACCCACTTTGAGTTACGCCACCCTCCTGAAACGACGCTTCTCAACTATGGATATTTAGATTTGTTGGATCGTGCGCGGCAAGCTCTGAAATGGCCAATTTCTGAAAATCGAAAAGTCTGCGATGTGGGCAGCGCTAATTTTGCTTATGCGGATGCCCTTCAGACATTTTTCAAACCCTCGGAATTGGTAGGAACGGAAGTCGATGGACATCGACTCTATTGTAACGGGCGAAGTCGTATTGATTATGCCCATGGGCACATTCAAGATTTGGCACACACTCACTATGTCGTGGCCGACTACCGCCACTACAACAGCCCTGCGGAAATCATCACCGCGTGGTATCCCTTCGTAACCCCCAAACCGCTCCTCGCCTGGCGTCTTCCATTGAGCTTATTCGATCCGTCTGCCCTGTTCGCCAAAATCGCGAACAACTTGGTTCTTGGCGGAACCTTTGTCATGATCAACCACAGCCCCACTGAAGCCACCGTGGCCCATCGCATTGCCGAATCCGTTGGGCTCGTCAGTCGAGGCCAGTATGTACACACCAGCCCGCTTCGCCCTCGCCCACAACCTGTCGTCCTCACCCTCTGGCATCACTCTTGAGAAGTTTTTCGGTTTTTCCTTTAAGAATGACGTCCTGACACCCGAGTATAAAAATTGAGAAAGAACACGAAAGAACATCATTCTATTTGATCTCAATGGACGCGTGATTGAGGTTGCGATTTCCCGCCCTTCACTAGGTCCCTGTAGCACCTAACGGATCGGCTTTCCCCAAGACCGATAAGTTGCAGGACATGGAATGATCTTGAAATTGAATAGCATGTACGACTCAATTTCCCACTCACCCGTGTGGAGATGAGAAAGGCTATCTACGCGATGGGAATACACGCCTTTTCTCTCGGATGAATTTATGAAATTAAAAACGCAACTCATTATCGGATCAATTCTTCTTGCCGTTATCCCAGTTGGGATTGCCGGATCGATTATCACTTGGCAAGCCAATCAAGAAGCACGAGTGGCACTAGAGGAACAGGCCAAGAATCAATTGATTTCAATTCGAGAAATGAAAAAAACCCACATTGAGGCGTATTTTCAAACGATTCGAGATCAGATTCTCACTTTTTCCAACGACCGAATGATTATTGACGCCATGAAGGATTTCAAGGCGGCGTTTCAAAATTTCCGAAAAGAGGCCCACCCTTCTCCTGCGGAAATCAGCTCATGGAAATCGAGTTTAGCAACCTATTATCAAGAAGATTTCACGGAAGAATATGTCCGGCGCAATCCTAATCAGAAGCCAAAGGCTCTTTCGTATTTGAGTCAATTGGATCAGGACTCCATCGCGCTGCAATACCATTACATCAAGGCTAACCCCCACCCATTAGGAAGAAAAGACGAATTAGCCTCTTCCAAAGACCGCACAACCTACAGCCAACTGCATGAGCGAAATCACCCGCACATCCGTGACTTTTTGAAAAAATTTGGCTATTACGACATTTTCCTTGTGGATCCCGATTCAGGAGATATCGTGTACACCGTCTTTAAAGAATTTGATTATTCGACTTCATTAATTGACGGACCCTATGCCGATTCGGGAATCGGGCACGTGTTTCGGGAAGCCAACGCCTCCGACAATTCACAAACGGTAAGCCTGGTAGACTTCGCTCCCTATCCCCCGTCCTATGAAGACTCCGCGTCCTTTATCGCCTCTCCCATCTTCGATGGATCGACCAAGGTTGGGGTGTTGATTTTCCAAATGCCCATTGACCGGATCAACGCCATCATGACAAATCAAGGTGATTGGAAACGGATGGGCCTTGGGGAATCAGGAGAAACCTATCTTATCGGCCCAGACTATACGATGCGCAATCAGAGCCGGTTTCTGTTGGAAGACAAGCCAAAGTATTTAAACGCCATCCAGGCCAGCGGTCTCCCCAGCCATCTGATTGAACTGATCACAGCCAAAAACACGTCCATCGGGCTCCAGCCTGTACGAACGATGGGTACACAATCGGCTTTGGCTGGAAAAACCGATTTCGCGATCTTCCCGAATTACCGTGGGATTCCCGTCCTCTCAGCCTACGCCCCATTACACATTCCAGGTTTGCATTGGGTCATTCTGAGCGAAATTAATGAGGCGGAAGCCTTTGCACCAACTGAGACCCTTCATCACCAAATTCTGACATCCACCATCTGGATAATCGGCATCACGCTACTGTTCTCCGTGGGCCTCGGATGGTTTTTTGCCTTAAGGACCACACGCCCCATTCATCGCCTTCAAACCACCATTGAATCGATTGCCCAGCATTCTCATATGGATCAACGGATTCAGATCAACACTCAGGATGAAGTGGGAGCCTTGGCTCGTTCCTATAATGGCTTGCTCGACCGCCTACAAGTCGTCAACCACCAGATGGAACAAGCCAGCAAAAATGTTGCCGACCTGGCCAGCGTGGTGCTCAATCTGGTGGCTCCTATGAGTACCAGTATGCATCGTCAATCCCACGAGGCCACCGCCGTCGCCCAGTCAACGGCCGAAATGTCCTCCATGGTCCATAGCGTGGCCCAGAATGCCCAACAGGCCGCTCTGGTAACACAAGAAGCCGATCACGAAACCAACGTCATCGGAGAAGTTGTCAACCACTCAACGATCGGAATGACCCGCTTGGCAGAAATGGTTGAGGAATCCCAGCGGAAAGTGTCTTCCTTGATGGAACATTCTGATCATATTGGCGCCGTCACCAAAATCATTGACGATATTGCCGAACAGACCAATCTCCTCGCGTTAAATGCCGCCATTGAAGCTGCCCGTGCTGGTGAGCAGGGCCGTGGGTTCGCGGTCGTAGCAGACGAAGTTCGAATACTGGCTGAACGAACGACCAAATCAACAAAGGAAATTACGGGGATGATTCATGCCATGCAGGAGGAAACCCGATTGGCCGTTGGTGTGATGAAAAAAGGGTCACAAGAAGCCACCAATGCCATGGCACTCGCAAATCAATCAAGCGAAGGTTTGCACCTGATTATTCGATCGGTCAATGAAGTCACCGATCAAATGGCTCAAATTGCGGCTGCGACGGAAGAGCAGTCCGCGACCACTGAACAGATCAAGGGGACCATTGCCAACGTCGCGAACGTCAGTCAACACAACGAGGCATCCCTCGGAATGGTTACAAGAGCCACCATGCGATTATGGGGGTATGCCGTCGCGGTTCAATGGGCTGCAGCACAGGAAGCCGGGACACTCACGACCGAACCCGAACTCAGTCTTGCTCGAGTGGGGCTCAATCCTGACTTCCTTGAACACCTCTACCAGAATTTTCTGAAGAGTCACGCTTCAATCTCGGCGTTACTCGGTTCACTCGACTCGAACAAGCGGAAGGCGTTAATGCTCACAGAAATTGTGGCATTACTTCAATATGGCCGGGGAGTGGAAAAAGGGAAAGCCGTATTGGACCTTGTGGGGTTAAACCATGTCTGGCTTGGAATGGACCCGTGCCTGCATCCATTGTGGGTAGAGAGCTTGTTCAAAGCCCTCAAACAATTTGATCACAAATGGTCGCCTGAATTGGAATCCATTTGGCAGCACTCGCTACAAAAAGGAGTTGAATACCTTACCACTCAAGCCATGGCCATAAAAATCTAGGAATAATTGCTCTCCTCCAAACGTCTTTCTCTTCAGAATACAGGACTCTCTAAAGCCTCCTGCTAGCCTAAGGTCTGAAGCAACGCTCGCATTTCTGGAACCAGGTCACCTCCTCCATTGGAACGGCCAGACAAGGCGGCTTCGATTCCAGCATTC
Organism: Nitrospirota bacterium; assembly: GCA_029879555.1. Taxonomy (GTDB): domain Bacteria; phylum Nitrospirota; class Nitrospiria; order Nitrospirales; family UBA8639; genus Nitrospira_E. The sequence goes on from JAOUQB010000019.1 coordinate 5,507, forward strand.
AACACTTTTTTGGCCTCATCATTCTGCTTCAGGCCGGCCAAGGCCCGCCCTAACGCAAAATGCGATGCCACATGCACCGGATCGAGTTGAACGGCGACGCGTAAATGTTCGGCTGCCTCTTCAAAGTTCTCACCTAATTGCAGGATTTTATCCCCCAATCCATACCGCCCCAAAAACCCGTCAGGCTTCTTCGCGACCATTTGACGAAACACTTCAATGTCCATAATGGGCCAATCTCCCTCTCTTATTAGTGAAATGACTTAGATCCCGAATCCTTTCATCACGACCCTGAGCCAAAACCTCCGAAATCTTCCCTTTTTTACCCCTACTGGGGTATAGTCATCCCCTTTGTCATTGTCTACCCTACCCCCCAAAAGTCGTAGAACTATTTCCATACCATGAATCATTTTGGGGGAGCCAGCACATGAACCACACAACACGCATCAAACCCCTGGACCGCAATCCAGTTTCTTCTTGGATCAGACCGTGTTTTATTGTCGGCAGTCTAATCATGGCCATGATTGGGATCCAAACGCCTGGGACGTACGCATTTGAGACCCGAACGATTGATGGGAAAAATAACAATGTCGAAAATCCTACCTGGGGAAGCATCGACACCCAATTGCTCAGGTACGCGGCCCCTGATTACCAAGATCACATCGCCAAACCGTCCGGAGAGAATCGCCCTAATGTTCGTGAAATCTCCAATACCGTGGTCGCCCAAGATGATCAGATTTTCAACGAAAAACAGGCCTCAGACTTTATCTGGCAGTGGGGACAATTCATCGATCACGATATCACCCTCAGCGATGAAAGCCGGCCAGCCGAACCCTTTCCGATTCACGTTCCCACAGGAGATCCCTACTTCGATCCTCAAGCCACCGGCCTTGAGCGCATCATGTTGAACCGGTCCGTCTATGATCTGACGACCGGTACCACTCCGGATAATCCCCGGCAGCAAATCAACCAGATTACAGCCTACATTGATGCCTCCATGGTCTATGGATCTGACTCCGTTCGGGCGGGAGCCCTCAGAACCCTGGACGGCACCGGCCAGCTCACAACTAGTCCAGGCAACCTCTTGCCATTCAATACAATGGGCCTTCCCAACTTGGGCGGACCGAACCCCAGCCTGTTTATCGCGGGCGACATTCGGGCGAACGAGCAGGTAGGCCTCACATCGATGCATACCCTATTCATGCGGGAGCACAATCGTGTCGCCGCACGTATCCATCACCGTTTCCCACAGTTAGGCGATGATGCCATCTACGAAGCTGCCCGGGCCTGGGTCGGTGCGGTCATTCAAGTGATCACCTATCAAGAATTTCTCCCAATGCTCCTCGGGCCCGATGCCCTTCAACCCTATACGGGATACAAACGGGAGGTGAACCCTGGAATTGCCACCGAGTTCAGTACAGCAGCCTATCGTGTGGGGCACACGCTCCTTTCCCCCGTCTTACTCCGACTTCAGCAAAACGGGCAACCCATCCCTGAAGGAAATTTGCCGCTTCGGGAGGCGTTTTTGGTCCCCTGGCGCCTGACCAATGAAGGGGGCATTGAGCCCGTACTTCGAGGACTGGCGACCAATCGGGCGCAGGAGATTGACACCTATGTGATCGACGATGTGAGAAATTTTCTCTTTGGACCTCCCGGATCCGGAGGATTCGATCTGGCCTCCCTCAATTTGCAACGAGGGCGAGATCACGGCATTCCCTCTTACAACGATGTCCGCTTGGCATTGGGCCTCACCCCAGCCCTCACGTTTGCCGACATCACGAGTGAGCCAGAGGTCCAACAACATTTGAAAGCCGTCTATGGCCAGGTCGAACTTGTCGATCTGTGGATTGGGGCGCTGGCCGAAGACCATCGGCCGGGTGCCATGGTGGGGGAACTGATTTACACCATTCTCGTCGATCAGTTTGAACGATTGAGGGATGGGGATCGGTTCTTCTATCTCAATGCTTTTCCTCACTATCAAATACGTATCCTGGAAGCCACCACCTTGGCTGATGTCATCCGCCGAAACACGACCATCGGCCGAGAAATCCAAAACAACGTCTTTCTCGTCCCCCACAAACATCACGACCACCATCACGGAAGACGCTAGAGCCCAGTTCTCGTTCTTCACTCATATGTAGCAATCTCCCAAGGCGGGGACCTTGATTATTGAATAGTCAGGGCTTCCGCCTTTCTTTTTTCCTGCTGGATTAGCCACAACGTTTGAATAGAAATGAAGAAGAGAAAGGGGGTATGCTTTCAGTCAGACTCGATGGAGCATCCTTTCAAAATTAAGGAATACAACTAAAACGGACAGTCGGATGTATGGAGGTCCATTACAAAACGTGAGCGATTTTACCCCCTCCACATTCCTCGTCATCCTCGTTCTGGGAAGTCTCACCGTCTCGTGCTCAGGAAAAGGAATCTCTCACATGACTCAAGACCAGCTTCTGGCAGCCATTGAGCAGGGAAATCCCCCGACAATTGTAGATGTTCGCTCCCAAAGCGAGTATGAATCCGGGCACGTGCCAGGAGCACGGCATCTTCCCTTTTACGCTCTGTGGTCCCGACACGAAGAAATTCAAGCAAAATCGGAAGATCCGATTATGGTGTATTGCGAACACGGCCCCCGTGCTGGAATCGCCAAATTCGCCCTTTGGACATTGGGGTACACCACCATCATCTACTTAGACGGCCACATGTCCGGCTGGAAGGAACGAAAGCTCCCGATAAGCAACGATGCGGGGAAGAATCCTCAGTAACCACATTCGCTCAATGATTTGAAATTTTATCGAGCTTGTGCGGATTTCGATTGGGGCAGGATCGATCACTACACCTGGTTGGAATTGTTTTGGTTCCCTCAACTCGTAAGGCCCCGCAACGTGTTCCATCCTCACGCACAAAGGTACATTTTTTCCCAGTTGGCCGAGCATCAAGCCAAAAGGGACAACCTTTGGTCGTACATTTGTAAACTGGACCAAACCGACCACGCGCAGGATCAAGGATCCCCTTCCTGCATTGCGGGCACTTTACCCCTGTTGACGTCAGTTCGCTCAATGCACAGCCCTCTTTTTTTGTCGGCATTACGAAGAATCCTTATAGAGCCCAACCAGACATCACACAGCGTTGAGCGATCAGAGGCACAAAGCTTGTCGTATCGGCGGCAATGCGCTGCATGAACGATTCTGCTAAATGTTGTTCGGCAAAACATTCGTAGACATCGTCCAGAAATCCACCGCGCAATAACGGATGATAGAGGAATTCATTTCCTGCGCCAGTCTTCACTTCAAGCGGATATTCGGTAACCTCGATACGTTCGAGACCTCCGGACTTTAGCCACCTTCGCGCATCTTTTGCTGAAGGCCGTTCTGCAACATATTCGGCAAAATTCCCCCGTTCGGCCGTGAGCCCTCTGGCTAACATTTCCTGGTCAACGCGTTGCCACAACGAATCGAATGTCCCCAGCGACGGGAAGGTGAGGACGAGTTGCCCCCCCGGCTTAAGAAAACTTAATAGTTGATGCAACGCCATCTCCCTATCAGGCCGAAAAAACATGAACGATAAATTGCCAGTGATGCGATCGAAACGTCCTAAATGCTCCGATAACTGCTTGACATCCTCCCGGCGAAATTCCAGCCATGGGAAGTAGGGACCTTGCACCGCCCTGGCCCTTATTAACTGGCCTTCACTGACATCAATGGCCAGCACCTGTCCCGCCGAGCCAACACGATGCGCGAGATAGAAGGCCGGAATTCCATCGCCACAGTTCACATCTAAGATGGTTAATCCCTCCTGAAGATCAAGATGGGTCAGCAGGCTTTCCGCAAACGGCCTGGACCATGGGTCTTTTTTCGGGAATTCACAAAGCCATGCTGGTGGCGTTTTTGAAGAAGACGGGGAAGGAGTTGGCATTATCATTCTGAGAACCTGAAAAACTTGGTGACTTTACCATTCTTTAAACATGTAAAACGAATGGTTCAGAAATGCACTCTTGGCGGAATGCGGAGGGACTCAAAACCCTTATTGCGTATGAAAAGTCAAAGATGAATGGCCCTAGGTAGGCCAACCGGTGAGGACGAATTTGCCGATCATCTTCCCTGACTCTAATTTCGCGTGGGCGGATCGGAGATTGGCGGCATTAATGGGTGAAAGCGTTTCGGTCAACGTCGATTGGATCTTCCGTTCATCAATCCATTTGGAAATTTTCGTGAGCAGATGATGTTGTTCGATCATATCATCCGTCTCATACATCGAACGCGTAAACATAAACTCCCACACAAAGGTGGCACTTTTCCGTTTCAAGGCATTCAGGTTGACGGGTTTAGTGGTATCAACGATCCCGCAAATCCGGCCTTGAGGTTTGATCGCCTCACACATGGCCTGCCAATGTTGGTCAGTCTGCGAGGTATTAAAAATATACTCCACGATGGGCCGATGTACTTGTTTGAGCTGATCGGGTATCGATTGGGTGTGATCGATTACAGCATCCGCTCCCATTTTCCGGCACCAGGTTTGAGACTCATGGCGCGAAGCGGTCGCAATCACATACAGCTTGGCAATTTTGGCAAGTTGAATGGCCAGAGACCCTACCCCGCCGGCTCCGCCAATAATGAGAATACCGGCGCCCCCCGATTCGCCTTGTGGCGAAATTCCCAAACGATCAAACAGGGCTTCATAGGCTGTGATAGCTGTGAGCGGCAGCGCAGCAGCTTGAGCCATGTTTATGGAAGCCGGCTTCTTTGCCACAAGCCGTTCATCCACCAAATGATATTCACTATTGGCACCCGGACGACTCAGGCTCCCCGAATAATAGACCTCGTCTCCTACTCGGAAGAGACTCACCGAGGGTCCCACAGACTCTACGACTCCCGCCGCATCCCAACCCAACACACGCGGCACGGTTTCATTTTGCCCCGTCGATTGTGATCGCCGAATTTTTGTGTCGACAGGATTGACGGAGACGGCGCTCACGCGCACCAACAGATCACGCAATTGGGGATGTGGGATGGTCCGCTCAACGTCCTGAAGTGAGTCCAGATCGGTCGCAGGAAAAGGATGAAGGCACCCAATGGCTTTCATAATCAGGTAGCTTATTCTTGCTCGTGGGGATAGTACTGTTCATTTTCAACATCTACCCGATGAAGCAAGGTATTCGTGGGATCGAACCATTCGACTTGAACAAATGGAGTAGGGCTATCAAGATGGACGATGACTTTCCCATAATTTTGGGAGGTTTCATGAAAAAATTCAAAACGAGGCTCCAACCTAGAGACCTTATAGTTCATTGGCGCAGCGAGCGGGCCAAAGATAAATTCACGAACGGCTGGGTCATGTGGCATATGACTGACGGCCGCATGATGCACATCTCCCGCCAAAAAAATCACCCCGGGAATGTGCTGTTCTTTGATAGTCCTTAAGATGTCGTCCCGCTCATCAGGGTATTCCCCCCATTTATCATCCCTTGGATCAGAGAACGGCACCGAGGACACGATAAATTTAAAGGTTGCCGAGGAAGCCGCCAACCCCTGCAACAGCCATTCTTTTTGTTCGTCACCTATCATCATTTTGGTTTCTGGATTCCGATACTGACGGCAGTCTAACAAAAACAATTCCACGCCTTTACCCCATTTGAATGAACGGTACAGACGGTAAGGATCTTGAATGGAAGACCGAATCGGCCAATAATCAAAAAACGCTTGCCGACCAATAGGCAAGCGCCGATGAATCATCGTGAAATCACTATCGACTTCATGATCGTCCCACATCACAAAGATGGGCGTCGTGGCAAATAATCGTTGGGTAATGCCATCACGGTTTTCTACATATTTTTTCCAATAATCGGGCAGGGTCAGGGCCTCGGCATCTTTATCTGCATAAATGGTATCACCCAGGTAAACAAAAAAATCTGGTTCGGCCTCCCGCATAAATTCAAAAATCGAAAAAGGCCGAAAGCTATTCCGGGTATCGCCCCCAATCACAAACGTCACCGACTTGGAGTCCTGGGGAAGTGGCGCAGTGACAAATTGGCAAATCGGCCCTCGTCGTTTTCCGGGAACCAGCATCCGGTAAAAATATCGAGTCTGTGGGCTAAGATTCACTAATGGAATGCGTGCGGTGAAATCACGATCTGCGCTGGTTAACGTGAGCAAGGTTTCCTGTGGAGCAATCCAATGAGGATCATCTGTCATATATAAAACTTGGACCTCCTGCGGACCCTCCGTTTTCACCCACACTAACGCTTCATTGTGCGTCACGTCACCGACGGCACACCCCATTTCCAACCCGTTTGAACGAAAAGGATTCCGTTCTTCAGGAGTGACACACCCCATCAATGCCAACAGACTTCCCAAGCATCCAACCCACTTTAGCCATGTATAAAACGAATCGTTCATCGATCAACCCTCATATTGAATATCGTTCTAAAAACCCCATATGTCGGTCTCAAGGTTCAAAATAATTGCCAGGGTGCCTCACTTTTTGCAACCCATCTTTTGAGTGAAGTTGAGGCCATTGTCGCGATCGTTGTCCTATGACTTTTTCTTACCTTCGCACCACTTCCCTCGTTCACCATCGTTGAACTATGATGTATTGTATGCGAATCTTTTCTGTTATTCATCACCTACCCTACTCAAGATTTCTCATCCCCTGCATAGTGGTCCTTATTGGTGCCCTTGGGAACGGGAAGGTGTGGAGCCAACCACATGGAGGCCAAAAAACTTCACATGAGGCCACCAAGGTGGCCATGAATGCCTCTCCGTTTTCTTCCATTCAACCACGGCCCAAGCTGCCCGTTGAACCGGACGAGTTTGATCCCCGGGAAATCAACGCCTATTACGACTGGCGCAATGACATGTTTTTCAGAGAATTCGACTTGACCGGTTCGGGATCCGTCAACTTCATGACCGCCCGCCGGACCTATAAGGTCTGGCTGGATGACTATGGCACCCCCGTGGTCCTCACCATGGGTGACCCCGTGTTCTACTGGATTGATCTGAACGGCAATGGCAAATTCGAGCAGGAACTCGGTGAGATGTTTAAAGACTCTTATGAAGATGGGGTCACCGGAAACGAGGAACCCTATGATAATAGCGACCTACAAGAACCCGCCGGCCCCGGCCCCCAATGGAGCCCTCCTCAACACTGAAATGACCAACAATTCTTAAAAAACGAAAAGTTGCCTTTTCGTGTAGAAAAGGCGGCTTTTGAAGATTCCCTGATTTTTCTTTATCCAGAAAAAGCAAAGTCAGTGCCCAGCGCCTTTCCCGGCAACACATGCACCTCTTGCTCTTGAAGACCAAGCACGGGATGCCAGGCGCGAAGGGTATAGTGGCCTGGCGGAATATTGTCGATGACAAATTGCCCCTTCTCATCGGAAATGGCGAAATAAGGATTCTTCACGACATACAGCCAGTTTTGCATAAAGTCATGCCGATTACAGGTCATTCTTATGAGACGGCTGTCCTTCAATTTTCCAGAATCAAACACGCGGTCGAATGATCCGTCGGGCTGAATATCCCGATTGTGTAACGTGCGTAAGACGTTTCCCCTAGTATCTAATGCCACAAAAGTATGGAGTACATGCTTAATGGAATCCTTGTTGCCAAACCGCACAGCCTCATCCGGAGTTAACACTCCCGTGAAAGGACCGAAGTTACAGTTTTCTGTGTTCACTCGTAACCCCAACGTTTCTCCACCCACATATTGAAACGTGCCTTTTCCAGGAGCCTTTCCCTGAAAATCTTGCTTCGCGAAAGGCTTTCCCGATTCTACCCCTTCCAAGATCACAACTGCTCCCTTGAGCAAACCATTCAGGGCTTCTACCTTTTCCAAACTCCTCTGATGACCACAAACTTCAAGATTCTTTTCGACTTCAAACTGCAATGGCTCTGGAGGTTTTCCTGAGAAGGTGACCCTTCCAGTAATTGTGGCACCATCTCTTACTTCAGCCACGTCATAGGCTTGGGCCATCGTAACCCAACCTATGAAAATGAGGGTGGCAAGACACGCATAGCTGAGGACTTTTCTCATAGGAATTTCCCTCCGTTTTTCATTCAGCGACTCTTGATCACCTTAGTTAATGATCTGCCAGCCGACAAAAAAGGTATAGTCCGATTCCAATTGTGGTCCATCAAGGTTTTGATAGATCGGCACACCACCTTCAATTCCCAAGTGATTTTCTAATCCCATGACTTCCGGAAAAAGAATATTCACACCCACCAAGAGATCTAAGCGCTCTCCACCCCTGAGACCCGTTAGAGCCGTGGGAACAAGTGGAACGCCTGCTGGGTTGGTTCGAGTAATATTCGGGTCTCGGCCTTCATAGTCAGCCCAGTCTTTCCATTTCAAGCGGAGAGAGTTACTGATCCAGTCCGCCCAGCGATAGGCTCCATAAGCACTCACTTCATATTCATCACCCAATGCATATCCCTGACTGTTATCCCCAAGCCGAATGGTTCCAATGGCTTGTGCACCCCAAGTTGCTCTTCCCAAGCCCCCCGAATAGGTCAACCCCGGGAACAGATCTACCGTCCCTGACCCTAATTGCATGGGATACGGGAGTCGCGTCACGCCCAACGGCGTAGCACCCGTGGCCTTAATATCTCCGGTGGGGAGACCGACGGCCGCATTGAAATGAAATCGATGCGAACCAATGCTGGGCGCTTCAAAGGCATACAGTCGCACCAACGAACCCAATCGAATATCCCCAAATCCACTGGACTTCGTGGTAAATTTCACGCCGGTCCTTGTTTCATGATCCATCGATTTTAGAACATAGGGAATCATGGCAGTCAGCGTCACGGTTTGATTGAGCCCATACATGAACCCAAACATGTGCATTTGGGTGGTCATCTCAGTTGGGGCGACAAAGAAATCCCTTAAGACATCGGCCTTGGAGAGATTATTGGTCCCATCGCGATTCCCCTCCATAAACATCCGCATATATTTGTAGGTGAACATGAATTCACCTTGATTGTGGGTATGGTCCCCCATCATCCCAATGGGGCCATGAGAATCCGGGCTTTCCGCAGGATAAAAATCACCAATGACCAGTTGTTCCCCCTTTTCCTGCGCTCGCTTCCCCATACTTTCCTCAAAACCGCCCATCATTCCATCCAGAATGGCAGCTTCAACTGCCAGCCCTGATCCACCAATGATCACGGCACTGCTTACCACGCTCATACAGATAGTTCGAAAACCGAACCACAATTTTTCTCGTCCAGAATCCATACTGCGACATCTCCTTAAAAAAATCCAAATACTATTCCCCGCCGGATCAAGACAAAGGAAGACAAACCCACTCTTCCTCACAACCAAACCCCTATTCTGGGAGGGTTTCAAGACCCCCATGAAAATAGCTTCCGCGCAACAAATACGCTGCTTAGGAAAATGGGATTCCGTGTTGTTACAGAAAAAGCAAATGGTGATGTTTAGGAGGACGGAGGCGCACGGGAAGGGGAAGGAATGACGAATATGGGTATGACCGTTGAAGGCTCCTCCTCTTCTATCCCAAGGAAGGACACAATAGGGGCAGCCACAACCACCAGCTCACCAGCATGAAGCTGGCCAGCCGCACAATACCAGCTACACAGTGTCGTGGCGTGCGTGGAAGACGAATGATGATGGGTATGCTGAGAAACATGCCCAACAGCCTGTGCCGAAAGAACTCCGCCCAGCAAGAGAAGCAGGACGACTAAAGAGGCGGCAAGAAATGACGATCGCAACGTTCGCATTGAAATTCCAGAAAAAAGAAAGCCCTATTGTAGATACCCTCTTCGATCACTTTCAAGCATTTTACCATATGCGAGCCCCGTCATTAGGAAATGCAAGTGGACAAACTACCCGTTCCAAGGCATGTCGTGTGACATCTAGGATCCGATATCTCTAGAATATGTAGAGGGAATCAACAAGGGAAATTACCCGGATGATCCACCCAGTACTTTTTGTTCCCCTATGACCAAACCTGATCCATCACCAAAATCTTCAGAGCCTCGGCAGCCAGCTCAGCCACGCATAAACACCCAGATTCACCGGCGGCAAAAGGCCAAAGCCATTCCCCCAATGAAAGACGAGTGGGACGACCAATCTAAATCTCCGCCAAATCTTCGCACGCCATCTTCAAAAATGAAAAAAAAATCTCCCTAACCAATTTGCCATATACGGGCTCAACAGCGACCACTAACAGAAAGCCCGTGAGGAGCTTCCCCCTCACGGGCTCATTGCACCGAATTCTTGCTGAACCACCGACTTATTGTTAATAGATACTCACAACTATTTATCGGTGGCCTCCACGATGACCGCGGTTTCCTCCCCCGCCATTCCCACCAAAACTGCCCAGATGGCCATCATTCTTCCCTCCATGGCTGCGGTAATTTCGCTGAGGGGCAGCATAGTGACCACGATGTCCCTGATGTCGTGAATGTCCCCAATAATGTCGCGAACCAGGGACCACATGGATATGCGGACGAACATAGGCTGGACCATAAAACGGCGACCCAATGCCAAAATGGAATCCTCCTGGGCCGATTTGAATCGACAGACTCGTCAAGTGAATGGGAGCCACCGGAACCTGGGACTGGTTATTATTCTCTGCCCAAGCCGGAGAAAAGGCCAAACAAGAAAGAGCGACCAGACTCACAATAAGAGCCACTTGCCTTCCTTTTGCCACTGGATAAATTCTTGAACCACAATTTTCTTGATGCCATGAGGTTGATGTGAGGATATTCATGGGACACCTCCTTAGAATGAATAATGCAATCAAGTGAATGTTCTACTTCCTCTATTTTTTTCGTATGCTTAACTAACTTACTCAAACCCTAACAGTAGTCATTTTGACAGTCAATATGACATCCAAAATAATTTCATATTAAATATTAAAATAGTATTTTTTATAACTAAAACAATGGATTGCATTAGACTTAGTTAAGTAGTAAGCTTTACGGTTATTAGCCCATTCAGATATGTGGGCGGCAGGATCACATCTCACAAAAACGAGGAAATACCGCCATGAAGCGCTTTTCTGATGCAGAAGTCGGGAAATATATCGAGGCCATCAATAAAGAGGCTGCCCAGGTGTGGATTAACGCCTTTGCTCGTGAACCTAAGCTCCAGCAAAGCTACTAT
>JAOUQB010000202.1 GCA_029879555.1 Nitrospirota bacterium
GAGCCTCTCATCCATCCACGTCCTGTTCCCATCCGTTTTCGTAAATCGGTGCCAACCGCATGGCTACAGATGGAAATTTCGGAAGGTATGAATCGTCAGATTCGTCGAATGACCGCTCAGGTGGGCCATCCCACATTGCGCGTGATTCGTGTGGGTATCGGGTCAATTTCGTTAGGCCAGCTGGCACCAGGTGCCTGGCGCATGCTGAGTCCTCAAGAAATTCAAGATTTGCTAAAATCTGATTGACGTTTCAAGAAATTTGGTCCTCCCGGAATTACGAGGAGAAGGCGAGGGGCCACGACAAAGAAAAACCAGTTCTATAAGGGTAAATACCTTGAACATTGTCACACGCGCAGGTACAATACGCATCGCCTTATTCACCATATTTAGGGTCGTACCTTCAACAGCGATACTACATATCACCTGATTCATCCGGAGTTGTTTAATTTCTGACCAGTTTTGCACTATCCCCCACATCATATTTTCCCTCTAGTCAATCTGACCTCATTCTGTGAGTTTCCTCTGTGGTAGTGAACGGGAGTATGGTTCTGCGGGAATATTTGCTTTGTCGTACCAATAATAACCTCATAGGGTTTTTCTCTTACAAAGATATGGAGATCTATTCAACATGGCCGTAACGATTATTCTGGTCCTTTCTCTCCTGGGATTGGTCATTGCGTTTTACTACTCGTCATCAGTCAACAAAATCCCTATTGATATGGGAGTTGAGGATAAGGATACCAGGCAACGTCTGGCCAAAATTCATTCGGCCATTGCGACCGGGGCTATGGCTTTCCTGAAGCAGGAATATAAAATTATGGCCATTTTTATGGTGGTCTTTGCCGCGATTATCGCCGTGCTTATTGATGATCATCACACCGATTATGTGAATGAAGGTCTCTATACAGCCGTGGCATTTATTTTTGGGTCTATCATTTCTATTGCTTCAGGCTTCATCGGGATGAAGATTGCGGTCCAGGGAAATGTGCGAACGACCGTTTCCGCCAATAAGTCGCTCTCTGAAGCCTTTAATGTGGCGGTGAATTCTGGAGCGGTGATGGGCTTTGGCCTCGTGAGTCTCGCGGCATTAGGGTTGCTCTTGATTTACCTTGGATTAAAGGCGGTCATGCCGGAACAATTGCCGACGCATGTGTTAATGGAAGTTATCGCCGGATTCGGGTTGGGGGGATCTTCGATTGCTCTGTTTGCCCGTGTCGGCGGTGGGATTTTCACGAAAGCGGCCGATGTCGGGGCTGATCTCGTCGGGAAAGTTGAAGCTGGTATTCCCGAAGATGATCCACGGAACCCTGCCGTGATTGCCGATAATGTGGGCGATAACGTGGGAGATGTGGCGGGAATGGGAGCCGATTTGTTTGGGTCCTGCGCAGAAAGCACGTGCGCCGCAATGGTCATCAGCGCGGTCGCATTTTCGGGAATGGTTGATGCTCTGTTATATCCGATCCTTATTTCTGCCATTGGAATTCCGGTCAGTTTCCTCACGTTGATGATGACCAAGGTCAATTCCGAAGACCAAGTTGGTCCAGCCTTGAAAAAGATGCTGATCGTCTCCAGTGCAGTGATGGCCGTTGTGATGTTCTTCGTCACCAAATTCATGCTTCCTGATACGTTTGAAATCGGAGGGGTATCCTATACCGACCTGGGTGTGTATTTCTGCTTCCTGACGGGGCTGATTGCCGGTCTTGTCGTTGGGTTAATGACCGAGTATTACACTTCGCATGACTATGCCCCGGTGCGGGAAGTGGCCAAATCGTGTGAAACGGGTTCCGCCACCAATATCATTTTTGGGTTGGCTCTTGGCTATCAGAGTGCTGTCGGACCGTATCTCGCTATTGGTCTGGCGATCTATATTCCTTGGATGTTAGCAGGAATGTATGGAGTGGCCATTGCCTCTCTGGGCATGCTGGGAACTCTCGTCATTGCGCTGACGATTGATGCGTATGGACCGGTTTCTGATAATGCCGGGGGCATTGCGGAAATGGCCGGTATGCCAGAGCATGTCCGTCAACGGACTGATGTGTTGGATGCGGCTGGGAATACGACGGCGGCCATCGGTAAAGGATTTGCGATTGGTGCGGCGATTCTGACTTCTTTGGCCCTCTTTGCGGCCTTCCTCACCCGAGCTGATTTATTGCTCAAGGAGCAGAATGGTCCAGAATATGATCTCCTCGGAACGATTAATTTGCTTGATCCCCTGGTCTTTACCAGCCTCTTTATCGGGGCAGTCTTGCCGTCATACTTTTCCGCGATGACCATGAAATCTGTTGGATCAGCAGCCTATGAGATGATTGAAGAGGTCCGTCGTCAATTTCGCACCATTCCCGGACTGATGGAAGGGAAGGCCGAAGCCGATTACGCGCAATGTGTTGCCATTTCGACCAAGGCCGCCCTCAGGGAAATGATTGCACCAGGTATTTTGATTATGGGCACGCCGTTGGTGACCGGATTCCTCTTTGGCATTCAAGCGGTCGCTGGGGTACTTGCCGGATCCCTTGTCGCTGGAGGCGTCATCGCCATCTCCTCTTCGAATAGTGGTGGGGCGTGGGATAATGCCAAAAAGTATATTGAGAAGGGCAACCTCGGTGGGAAAGGGACAGAAACCCATAAAGCCGCCGTGGTTGGTGATACGGTTGGCGATCCTTTGAAAGATACCTCAGGCCCCTCGCTTAATATCCTGATTAAACTTTCAGCCATTTTATCGTTGGTGTTTGTGCCATTTTTCGTACAGTATGGCGGGTTGTTGATGAAGTAAGGTTTTTGTCGAAAGAAGACAACGGGCGTAGTTGATTTGTTTGGCACATGAGGCAAGTTTTTAATGCAATAGTATATAATAGGCTTATCGTAGTGTGTTGGTAGGGTCGTTGCCCAGAATGCTCATATTATCCCCAGATAAAATTTTTTATTTTGTTATCCTTTCATTATTCCTTTTTCTCCTGTCCTTATTCTTCATATCTTCATTCCGTTTTTATCCTCTTTGCGGGAGGTGGCGCGTGTTTTCTTCATGTGCGTGCACCTCGAATCATTCATTCTTTGATATGAAAGCCTGATGTTCCAACATCTCCGGTGCTGAAGTTCTAGGCCGAACGGGTGACAGGTTCTCCTGAATCCCTGTTCGCTAAGACATGGCAGTTGTTGTGGAGAAAGTTGGAATGTGCAATCTCGCGAGGTTCTGCCACACTTGGCGGCCACGCATGATCCGACCTGGTTTTTCAGGAGGAACGATCACTGAACGGGCTGGAAAGGAAGGACTGATTCATGGACACACCGAATCACCCAGATAAGCCGCTTTCCCCTCAAGCAGGAGGGACGCAAGGGGTTCTCCCTGAAGATATGGAAACCTTAATGCATGTCATTTCCCATGATCTGCGAGCTCCCATTGTCACCATTCAAGGTTTTTGTCAGGAGCTCACGATGGCGTGTGATCGATTGAAAACCTTATTTGAAGAAGAAGCCATGTCTGATGCAGTTCGAGACCATATCAATCCCTTGGTCACCCAAGATATCCCGGAAGCGGTGCGGTTCATTCGAGCTGGGGCCGATAGCGTGAATACCGTGACCTCTGGAATTCTTCGGCTAATCCGTCTTGGGCAAATGGACATTCAATGGGAACGGTTAGACATGAACCAATTGATGATGGGTATTGTCTCCTCCCTGGAATTTCAATTGAAGAAGAAGGGTGTGGTATTGCAAATACAGGATCTCCCGGATTGTATGGGCGACGAGGTCCTCGTGACGCAGGTGTTTGCGAACCTGATCGATAACGCCCAGAAGTATCTTGATCCGTCTAGACCTGGAGAAATCACGATTGCAGGATTCATCGTCAAGGGATGGGCAGTGTACGCCATTTCGGACAATGGTATTGGAATTCCCTCAGAACAGCACGCGACCATCTTTCGGGTGTTTAACCGTCTCAGTCCTCAACAAGGGAAAGGTGACGGGTTGGGTCTAGCCATTGTGCAGCGGATTATTCATCGGCATCAGGGGAAGATTGAAGTTGAATCTGCACCAGGGAGTGGAACCACATTCCGTGTGTTCCTTCCGCGAGCGATTGACGTTGAAGAAGGAGGTCATCATGAATCCTGACACGACGATCTTGATTGCTGAAGATGATGATGGCCATGCAGCCCTCATCGAAAAAAATCTGCGACGGGCTGGGGTGGAAAAACCCTGCCATCGTTTGCGCGATGGCCAGGAAACCCTGGACTACTTTTTCAGCTCAGATGCTCTGTCGCAGGGGAAAACGGCCCACCGCTATCTCTTGCTCCTGGATATCAATCTCCCCCGGATCAATGGGATTGAAGTATTACGAAAAATGAAAGAACATGAGGTATTCAAACGAGTACCGATTCTCATGTTGTCCACCACTGATAATCCTCAAGAAGTTGAAGCTTGCCATTCTTTTGGATGTAATTTTTATCTCACCAAGCCCACTGAACCTGAAGCCTTTGCGCAGGCGATTATCCGCTTGGGTTCGTTTTTGGATGTCGTCACCGTTCCCACCATTCGCCTAAATTCCCCCTCCGCTATTTCCCTCAATTAAGCGAAATACTTCGTCCATTGTCAGATTGGCGAGGGATTTCCAAAAATCAAAGTCTGGGGGACCTGCAATTGGGAAAGTCGGGTTGAGATAGGAAAATCCAGGAATGAGAGATGTAGGTTTCTGAGTTGGGAACCCCCCCCAAAGACTCATGCAAGGATGGAAAGGCTAGCGGTGACGTCGAGCGAGGCTAGACCATTGCGTGTGGAGTTGTGCCGATTTTCTCTTCGAAGGCAAGGTGTTTTTCTTTTTCGAGTTCCAGCCTAAGGCCCGTAAGATCCGGCTGACATGATCCGGATGATATTTCACTCCAAACGACCGGCGAATCACTGTCCCCACGCGTTGGCAGGTCCATTGATCGGCTCGTAAGTTGGCCGCCCTCGGCCCTTGTTGAAGAATGTGGAGAAGATCTTGCCGTTGTTTCGTTGAAAGACGTGATGGGCGTCCGGTATGGGGCTTGGACTTCAGGGCATTTTTCCCGCCTTCTTCTAAGGCGTCTTTCCATCGCTTCACGGAAGATGGCGCCGCACCAATTGTTCTGGCCACCTCTCGAATGCCACGGCCTTTACTGAGCATGCTCGCGGCTAGTCGACGTCTCGCTTCTAATTTTTCTGCACTTCCCTTGGGTCGCATACCAACATACATCGGAAAGTGAGTGGGGCCACTTTAGCGATTTTTTCGGGCCCTGGAGGTGGGTCGGATATCTGTGAGATCGTAAAAGGGGGGCTC
>JAOUQB010000203.1 GCA_029879555.1 Nitrospirota bacterium
CCCGTCGGTTTTGAAATAGTGGGCGAGTTTCCCGGTAGTCGTGGTTTTCCCGGACCCTTGAAGTCCCACCATCATGATCACGGTTGGAGGTTGGGAAGACAGATGGAGGGCGCTTTGTTCATGGCCCAGGAGGTCCCGCAATTCCTCCCACACAACCTTGACCACTTGATGCGCCGGGGTCAGGCTTTTCAGCACGTCCTGGCCGACCGCCTTTTCTCGAACCTTCTCTATAAAGTCCTTGACGATCTTGAAGTTGACATCGGCTTCCAACAGGGCGAGCCGCACCTCTTTCAAGGCATCGGTAATATTCTGTTCAGTTAACACGGCTTGACCGCGTAACTGCTTGAAAACGTTCTCGATTTTTTCTGTCAGTGTTGTAAACACGGAAGGCGGTCCTATAGTCAAGAAGCTATTTTAAGCAAACTCAAGACAATAGTGAAGGACCTCACCGACTGTCAAGCAACTGGGAACCGAATTAGCGGGGTGTCATGACACGGCCGGAGATAATTTGCCTCATTTTTGGAGATTTCTCGACAAAGGAGAACTGGCCATTTTGTAGGAAAATGAATCAGGGTTGGAACATTGGTGGGCCCAAAATATTTTTCAATGGATAGCGGAAATGGCCTTTGGGTTTCCAAGAACATGATTGTTGAATAAAACTGAGCCATTTCATCTGTGTTGTAGGGGATTTGGGGCTAGCTCTGGTTGTGGGTGCGCGGTATCATGATGTCTCGCTTTTTGAACCAATTGGTAAGGTCGGCGTTCGCGTACAAACTTTTTTCTTTACGGCTTATGTCTAAACGTCTGAAAATTGTGCTGTATATTTTTGTTGGGCTATTCGTGGTGTACACAGCCCTTGGATTTTTGGCTGTGCCGTGGGCGATTACCCACAAGCTTCCCCCGATGCTGACGGAGGAATTAAACCGGCCGGTGTCCATTCAGGATGCCACGTTTAATCCTTTCCTGTTTAAGCTGAATATCAAGGGATTCTCGATTGAGGAATATGATGGGTCGCCCCTCGCGGGGTTTGATGCCCTCTTTGTCGATTTTGAAGTTCTGTCGTCCCTGAAAAATAAGGCGTATACGTTTTCGCACATACGATTAGGGTTGCCTCATGGTTTGGCGGTCGTTCGTCCTGATGGATCATTGAATCTAGCTGACTTAGGCCAGACTTTCCAGGGGAGCAGTTCGGCTGTCGAAGTCGAACCCGCGCCTACTGAGAAACCGGCTGGATTGCCGCCGGTGTTTGTGGAAAAAATCCAAGTTCACCAGGGCATGATTGAATTTCAGGATAATTCTAATCCCACGCCGTTTGTTGCCCATGTTGTTCCGATCAATCTCATTTTGGAGAAATTCACTACGCAAAAAGATCAAGCCCATCCTTATGCGTTGACTGCGGAGTTAGGGCATGGCGAGAAAATCATCTGGGAAGGGACGTTGACCTTAGACCCGTTTGGTTCGGAGGGTAGCTTAACCCTTGAAAAAATCGGGTTAGATACTTTGTGGACATATGTGCAAGATAAATTCCGCTTTCAGATTCCGCAGGGGATTTTGAACATCAACGGAAATTATAAGGTGTTGACAACTTCTGATGGGGTTGATGTCAGAATCAATGGCGGCAATGTCCTCGTTCAAGATTTGCAGATTCAGGAGGTCGGCTCGTCGGATTCTGTGATTACCGTGCCACATTTTGAAGTCAAAGGTCTGGGTGTGGATGTGGCCAAACAGGCCGTGACGATTCCCTCCATCGCTGCGCGGGATGCGCGTTTTATTGGGTGGATTGATAAAGAGGGTATCATGAATTATCAACCGTTATTCGCCCCTGTGGAATCGTCGCAACCCGCATCTTCCACCGCATCTTCGCCAGCTGCTGAGCCCGAATCAGGGAAGGATGCCGCTCCGTGGAAGGTGCTGGTTGAAGAGGTGGATTTGGAGAACTTCACGATTGATATGGAGGATCGGCAACTGGAAGTGCCAGCGCGTGTTTTAGTTGAAGCCCTGCACTTTCATACCTCGCAGGTTTCCTCTGCGTTGGACACGCTTCTTCCAATTGATCTTTCTTTTCAGTTGAATCAGACGGGGAAGGCTGACCTTAAGGGCACTGTTAACGTTGAGCCCTTGTCCGTTGAGATGAATGTGGTGCTCACGGATATTGCTCTCAAACCGTTTGAGCCGTATTTAGCCCCATTTGTTCAGTTTGCCATTGGGAGCGGAGCCTTGAACTTGGCTGGGCAGACTCATTACCAAGATGCATCAACAACGGAGCCCATGGTGACCTATGTGGGTTCAATTGGAGTTTCAAAATTGGCATTTGTTGATCCGGAAAGTTCGAAGTCGTTTCTGCAATGGGACGATTTGGCTGTTAAGGGTCTTTCCTTGGATATTGAGCCGACGAGGGTGAAGATCCAAGAGATCGCGCTGAAGAAACCTGGCGTAGTCCTTTCGATTGCCTCAGATGGAAACTCCAATATAAAACGGCTGCTGGCCCCTCCTGGGCAGGTTGACGAACCACCAGCCGACGAGCAAGCCACTGGGACGGAGGAACCCTCTTCACCGCCACTTCCCGTTCACATTGAGACCGTTCGAATTGATGACCTTCAACTACAATTAACCGATCGTTCGATTACCCCAGTCGTGTCGACGAAGATCGAGGAATTTTCCGGAACGATTAAGGGGCTGTCTTCTGAGCAGTTGGCCAAGGCTGATGTTGATCTGGCTGGGAAAGTAGATCGTTCCGCCCCCTTCAAAATTCAAGGCCAAATTAATCCGCTGAGCGAAGATGCCTATACGGATGTGAAGGTGGTGTTTGAGAATCTGAATCTCACCATGATCTCTCCCTATTCAGGTAAGTATGCGGGCTATCCCATTACAAAAGGCAAGCTGTCATTAGATTTGGCCTATAAACTTTCTCAAAAGGAGTTGGTTGGGGAAAACAAGGTGTTGATGGACCAAATGACGATGGGAAGTAAGGTCGAGAGTCCGGATGCGACCTCATTACCCATTCCTCTAGCTTTGGCCTTATTAAAAGACCGAAAAGGACTCATCGATATTGATCTGCCCGTCAGGGGCAATCTGGATGACCCTGATTTTAGTTATGGTGGCATTATCTGGAATGCGCTGGTTAATCTCCTTACAAAAATTTCGACGTCACCCTTTTCACTTGTCGGCGGGTTAGTGGGGGGCGTGATGGGAGATAATGCGGATGCGCTTCAATTTATCGCGTTTCCGGCAGGGGAGGACGCCATGGGTCCGCCCGAACAGGAAAAATTGGTTGCCTTAGGAAAGGCCCTCACCGATCGACCGGGCTTACGGCTGGACATTACTGGTGCGGCGGACTCGGCAGTAGACGGCAGAGCCTTGGCTGAAGCCAAGCTGTTGATGCAGATGAAAAAGATGAAATTTGTACAGCAGCCCCCTTCTGGTGATCAGGCGTCTGTTTCCGTGGAAACCGTAGAGCTGACTCAAGAGGAAGAGGCGGAATTTTTGCAGCAACTATTCGTCGAAAAATTTGGAGAAGTCGCGCTTTCAAAGACGGCCGATCCTTCTCAACCCGAAAAGTCAGAGGTCGAGTCTGCTGCCAAGGCCCCAAAAGTTCTGACTGCAGAGGAAATGAAGGGCAAGCTTCTTGACGGACTGGTTGTTGATGAAGGGCAATTGCGAGTGTTGGCGCAAGAGCGCGCTCAACATATTCGTGACTATTTGATTCAAGAGGGAAAGGTCCAAAATAATCAGGTCTTTTTAGTTGAACCCCTGTTGAGTCCCGTGATTGAAGAACATCAAGTTCGGATTCCTCTCGCGTTAAACGCCAATTGAGTCCCTTCCATTGAGAGGGGCAGTGGAGCGCGTTTCTTCATGAATCCCCGCCTATGCTCGTCGATGTCTTAGTACCGCTCAACCTGTGGGTCTGGCTAGCGGGGTTGAGTGCATTTTTTTGCCTTCTCTGGGTTCTTCATCTTCGTGCCCGCAATGCCTCCTTAGCGGATGTCGGGTTTTGTCTCGCTTTTGGGCTCATTGTCTTCACCTGTGGAATGTTTGCTGCCGGGGATCTTTCACGGCGGGTTCTGATTTCCGGTATGGGGCTGGTCTATGCTTTTCGTCTAGGGCGATTGTTGTTTCTCAAGCGTGTGTGGCATCAGGCAGAAGATTCTCGTTATCAAACGATTCG
The DNA here is from genome assembly GCA_029879555.1 of Nitrospirota bacterium. Classification (GTDB taxonomy): domain Bacteria; phylum Nitrospirota; class Nitrospiria; order Nitrospirales; family UBA8639; genus Nitrospira_E. Next base: position 4,166 of record JAOUQB010000203.1, read on the forward strand.
TGCAAAATTAGGCGCGTGGGAATCGGTGGGAATATTTGGCTACTTTCAATTGCAAGGGCCGGCGAGTCTCTTCTTTGCGGGGCTGCTCTGTTGGGTCATGAATCATCCTGCTGATGGCATTCGGTGGTGGGATGGTCTTGGCGTGTTGATCTTTTTCGTTGCCATCATCGGGGAAAGTATTGCAGATCGGCAGCTTGAGGTGTTTCGTGAGAATCCTCTTAACAGAGGAAAGGCCTTGCAAACAGGGTTGTGGCGCTACTCCCGGCATCCTAACTATTTCTTTGAAAGTCTGCATTGGTGGGCGTATGTGCCATTGGCTATTGGCCTTCCCTGGTCAGGCGTGGCGATTTTCTGGCCCCTATTGATGACGGTTTCGCTCCTTTGGATTACTGGCGTGCCTTGGGCAGAAGCGCAAGCACTAACGAGTCGTGGACAGAGTTATCGCGACTATCAGAGGACGACCAGTATGTTTTTCCCCTGGTTTCCGAAAAAGGTGTGAGGGTTCTCGTCGAGGAGCTTAGGTTCGTTGAGGCATATCCGCTGGAAGGCCTTTAAAGGTAAATCCGGCTCTGTGTGCGTTGATGAGTAAGCATTCGAGCCCCTCCAGGAATGATGGGAGGTTCTGTTTGTGTGTGTCGTGCAACAGCAAAATGTCGCCTGATTGGAACTGAGGGATCCTCTTCAAGAGAAGGGACTGGGGAAGTCCTCGTTGGGTGTCATAAAAACGTTGATTCCAATGGACTAACGGATAGTGGAGTTTGCGTAAGGCGATTCCCAGATGAGGCGTTCGAATCCCAAAGGGTGACCGAAACCCAATCGTGTGTACCTGAAGTGACTGCTCAATGATGTCACGGGCACGCCCTATCCAATTCATGAGATACCGGTCGTTTCCAAAGAAATGATGGTATTGGTGATCTAATGAATGGTTGCCGATGTGGTGCCCTTGGGCCACGATGGATCGCCCTGTCGATAGATGATGCTGTAATGCGTTCGCGACGACAAAAAATGTGGCCTGAGCCTGATGGTGTGACAGTCGTTCAAGTACCTTCGGAGTACATGATTCATGGGGGCCATCAT
>JAOUQB010000204.1 GCA_029879555.1 Nitrospirota bacterium
TATCAGGACAATTTCACCCTTGCGCAAGAAACAACAAGCACCGCAGTAAGAATTCATCCCCCCTACGTCATCCCCGCAGGTCGTTGAGCCTGCCCCTGCAGTTGTTGGCAGGCGGGCATCCATCTTTATCCTCTCAACCGATCAAGCCCGGGGAAAACCGAAAAAAACGGGCTTTCCGCTCAAACAGGAAATCAGGCAAGAGAAACGGGTGAGAGGAGAAGAGCACACAAGATTTCTAAGCACGGCAGGAATCATCCGGGAAGGCAAGGTCTCATCCCGATGCTGGGCCTTGTCTCAACATGCAAGTGCAGATACTATTTTGACGGATGTGAAAATCGCGGAACGATGGGCGAATAAATTGTCAGATGTTTTGATGATCACAGGAGCACCGCCCGACAAACCAAAGCCACCATACGTGGCTATTCCCTTGCGGAGAAACTGCGAGCCGGAGCCGCTTCACCCACAAGTGGACGAGCGACAACACTAAAAAAAAAGGACAATGGACATGGATGGAACTGGGCTAGCGATGATTGCGAGCGGAGTGGTGGTGAGCCTGGTATCCGCCTTCACCGGGCTGGGCGGCGGATTTTTGATGGTTCCTCTGCTCTTATTCCTGGGATTCACCGCCCAGAAAGCGGTGGGCACGTCATTCCTTGCGATCCTGATCATCGCGGTCTCGGCGCTAGTTGCCCATAACAAACTGGCCAATGTGGATTACAAATATGGGTTCCTGCTCGGCGTGGGTGGAATCGTGGGCGCGCAAATCGGCGCACGCCTACTACCAGAAGTCTCCGATGCCCTCTTTAAGAAAATTTTTGCCGTCACCCTTATCGGTCTGGCCATCTATCTGTTGGTCAAGAAATAATATGATCCGATGCGTGCGTTCCGTAGGGCTTTGACAAACAGAGATCGTTCCCGCATATTGCTGGGAGATATTCGTCCGTGTGCCCCTTGTCTCATGTTGTGAGGATTGTGTTATGGGCTTGTGGTTTATTCCAGCACTCAAGGCCGTGCTTCCACATATCGGCACCATCATTTCGGCTACCGCTCCGGCATTTACCAAAAAAGGCGCGGCTCCGACGACCGATCAGACCCAACTGCTGCAACAACAGATCAGCGAATTGCAAACCGCCGCTTCCCAAAATGCCACGCATGTCAAAGAACTCGCCGAACAGTTACAGCGAACCGTGGCCGCCATCGAAGAGGCCGCCACAGAAGCCAAAGCCACGCATCAAAAGGCCTGGCAATTGAGTCTGGCGGCCATAGGCATCGCCGTGCTCTCCCTCTTTGCCGTCGTCTTCCACGTGCTGACCCTGTAAGGCCTTTCCTCCGCACGTCATCGCATGCGTGCCTCAAAAAGGCGCGCGCTTCAGAAAGTCAAAAATCCCATTCCTACAAACACTTCCCTGCGAATACATTCGTTCAGATATTCATCGACCACCTCCTGAGAGAAGTTGTCATTCTGATCCATTCGACTTGGCTCAGGACAAAGGCTCAGCGAAGGATCTGTGCCCAGCCCCACCCTATCACGCACGACTCCCGACCCCCAGAACATCCGAGAGCACATAAAGAAACGCGTGATGACAGCAGGGGGAAAAATCGCCATCCGTCATCGTGATTTCGTGATTGAGCCCGCCTCTGCTATTTTAGGGTAAATCCAAAAAGTCCCAGGCCCGAGACCTGGACACCGACCGGCTGGACAGGAGAGAAAGGGCATCCCCTTTGAGATGGCTCGCCTGACGGGGTATGGCTTGAACAACTGAAAAAAAGGAGCGTACATGACGAACGAGGAAAAAGAACAACTCATCCGTCCGTGGATTGACCCCGAAGAACGGATCACCGTGCATTTCCTTGACGCGCCGGATCTGAACGCCGAAGTCACGGGCTGCACCGAGCGATTGGTCGACCTCGCCATTGAGACGCACGTGACGCATATGAAACAACACCTTTCCCTCCCGCTCAGCCAGGTTGAGGTGTCGGAAGATTTCTCGCACTACACGCGAGATCCCGAGCGACCCCTGCAAGGAAGCCGATTGATGCTGGTCATCAATGAGAAGCGCCCAGCCATCATTTACTAGTGACCACGGAGGCCATGGCCATCTTGGACGGACACCCTGACGACGATGGGAGGGGCTTCGCCAACGGTTCAATCAGGAGAGAAGGGAAAGGGGCTTATGACGAGACGGTTTTCTCAGAACATGCTGCTGCTATCCATGCTACTCCTGGCCCCCATGGCCCATGGAGCAACACCGGGAGAATTCAGAGTGAAGGAGTCTCGCCTCGCATCGTGCCCGGACAGTCCGAATTGCGTCTGCACCCTTGATGATGCCGAAGACCACGCGATTGCACCCTATCGCTATCGGAAGACCCTGGATGAAGCCAAAGCGGTGGTGAAACAGGTCTTCAGTGAACGGAGTCGCACCGAGTTGGTGCAGGAAGAGGCGGCCTACCTTCATTACGAAGTCAGGAGTCTCCTATTTCGCTTTGTTGATGATGTCGAGATCCTCTTTGATGACACCTCGAAGATCATACACTTCCGGTCGGCATCACGGATGGGGTATTCCGATTTTGGGGTCAACCGGAGGCGAATGGAGGAAATTCGAAGTTTGCTGGAAGGCAAACTCTAGCCAGATGTGAGCGTAGCGCACGCACCATCACGCACCCTCTAGCCATGGGGCGACCACGCACGGCCAGGATTCGGCTTGCAATTGATTGTCATCCCGAGCCCTCACCCCCTTGATGGAGAATCCGTTTGTCCTGAGCAGCCTGCGGAGCGGGCAGGTCGAAGTAGTGCGAACCGACCAACTGCAGTTTTTTTTTGATCATGAGGATTAATCGAATGGAGTCTCGGAAATGCCAGCCTTAAGGAATGCCGTAGAAGCGCTCGTCCAGCTGATCCATCGCTATTTCATCTGGGCCACCATCGGCGCCTATGTCCTGGCGGCCATCGCACCGAATCTCGGCCTCTGGATTCGGAATATCGAACTGGGCAGCATCACCCTCCTGCAAAACCAGGTGGTGCTTTCCGTGCCACTCTTGTTACTGGCCGCGCTCTTATTCAATGCCGGTCTCGGTGTCAAAGTGCGGGAACTCAGGCAGCTTCTTCAACAACCATTCGTGCTTGTGAGTGGCCTCTTGGGAAACCTGGCCACACCCCTGGTCTGTATCCTGGGGTTCAGCCTGGCGTTACAATTCTGGTACGAATCAGAAGAAGTACAACAGATTCTGGTCGGCCTGGCTCTTGTGGCAGCCATGCCCATCGCAGGAGCCTCCCCCGCCTGGGCACAGAATGCCAACGGCAATCTGGCGCTCAGCCTCGGTCTCGTCCTGCTCACCACGGCCCTCAGTCCGCTCTTCACCCCCATGGTTCTCCATGTTGTAGGCTTTGTGACCATCGATGATTACTCCGAAGATTTGCACGAACTCGCTTCAAACGGCGCGGTCGCGTTCCTGGGTATTTGGGTCATTCTGCCTGCAGTGCTCGGCATCCTGACCCAATGGGTTCTCGGAGAGCGTCGTCTGGCCACAAGCAAACCCTATGTCAAACTCCTCAACTATGGCGTCTTGGTGTCGCTCACCTATTCCAATGCCGCACTCGCCTTGCCCAAGGCCTTCTCGAACCCGGACATCGACTTTCTGGTGATCATTGGGGTGATCTCCTTCCTTTTGTGCCTTGCCGCATTTGGTTCAGGATATCTACTGTCCCGTGTGTTCCGAACAGACCGCAGCGACAGGGTCTCTCTGATGTTTGGTCTCGGCATGAATAATAATGGCGCAGGGCTCGTCCTGGCCTCTATGGCCTTAGGCGATCATCCGGAAGTCATGCTACCCATTATCTTTTACAATCTCGTCCAACACCTCATGGCCGCCTCGGTCGATCGTATCATGTTTCAGCAAGCCCAACAGATGGAGGCAACAAGAGTCGGGACATAAAAGAAATCACGTTTACCACATGTGTTCTTCAGCCGTTTGCCCGAGCAGACAGAAGAAGATTCATCATTCACCCTGATCGCCAACATATGTTGGCGACCGCCCCGTCTTCGTGGGGCCTGGTTGCCCGTTGGATGCGCTGATCATCTCGCAAATTTCCATGCTCATGTCTGACCCCTAGTCCAAGGATCGGCAAACATTTTTATTCCCTCCGTCATGCCCGACATTGTTTATCGGGCAGCCATCTTCACCCGCTCAACCGACCGCGACCGGCGAAAATCGAAAAGAAAAAGTTCTTCCTGCTCCAACATGAACTTGGCCGAGAGAAACGGGGGAAGGAGAAGGGGGTTGGGGGCTAGGGGCAAGGTGGGAGTGATGTGGGAATGTAAGGCCTAACCCTAAGAAAATTAATACTCATGCCTGACCTCACATCCTCTGGGAAGCGGACCCTATTTTTCTGAATACTCCAACCCCTCATGTGTCATGCCGACACGAGTTTTTCCCGCCGAGCCATTTCCAATTGCGTTTTAATCCCATAACATTGAGAATACCCCCTCTGGAACACCACCACGAACCAATTGGGAACCTTCGCATGAAAAAACTTAAAAGTATCCTCATATTTACGGCCATTGTGTTTCTCATCTCCCTGGGATACTTCCTCGCGATCTATCCGAACCGGCCTGCGGATCCAGAGCACGAAACGTTTCTGCGCGAAATGGGTGAAGTCTTCGGGACACTCGGCATCTGGGCGCTGCTCATTATTTATGGACGAACGTTGGTCAAATTGGCGTTTGGACAGGGGGGCCTCGCTCAGCGACTCGTCCCGGACGAGGTTGACGTGTCGGCGCTCCCACCATTCAAAATCCTGCTCAATGTGTTGAATCGCACGCATGTCTATGTGGGGATTGCCGCCATCGCCGTCATCGTGTTGCATATCGCGATGGTCGGCCTGCACGCAGACATCTTATTTTTCCCGGCCGTCTTGGCGCTGGTGCTGTGGCAAGGCGTGTTTGGGTTTTTCCTCACCTGGCGATTTTCTCCGCAGGAGTTAAAAAAGGCCTCCTATTATGTTCATGCGCAATTTCTCACCGGAATCATGATCGGCATCTTTTCGGTGTTTGGGCATCTGCTGCTCGACGATTAGTCGTTGGCACCCACCGGCAAACGGGGCTGCTCGATTCCGCCCCTTTCATTCCTCTTCGGAATGAAACCTCCTGACAAAGGAGGGGAAGTCTAGAGCAAAGTCCCATCTTGGTTAACCCACACAATTCCACAAAGAACCAAGGAAGGTACGGGCTTCGATGGCGTG
>JAOUQB010000206.1 GCA_029879555.1 Nitrospirota bacterium
TGGCACTAGGCATTACCTACTGGCTTATTGAAAGACGGTTAACCTGGGGTGAATCGGATAGTCTGTAAATGAAAAGCAGTATTTCCTAATTTTGAGAGCAGGTTCCTAAAGATTAGATTTAGTTTTTTGGGTTCGCCAGATACTTCTTCCTGTCGCAGTGTTAGACGTTTCGGATCTTTTCAAAAGATCGTGGATAGACCGTAATAAGCACCTTATGGCACAGCGTACAGACTCACTTGTGATCAAATAGTCTCTTTACTTTTTAGAACTGAAAAATCCGTAAATATTAAAGATGGTTTTACGTTTCATTCTTGGTGATCAGCTTAGCTTTAATATTTCGAGCCTTTCAGACATTAATCCTGAAAGGGATACCATCCTTATGTGCGAGGTGTGGGAAGAAGCGACCTACGTCAAGCACCACAAAAAGAAGATTGCTTTCCTGTTTTCCGCAATGCGGCATTTTGCCCAAGAGCTTAAAGGCAAAGGTTTCCAGGTTCACTACATAAAACTAGATGATCCGGAGAATAGAGGTTCGTTTCGAGGTGAGGTAAAACGTGCCACTCAAACGTATAAACCTGCTCAAATCATTGTCACTGCACCCTCTGAATACCGTGTCTTGAAAGACATACAAGAGTGGGAAACTGAATTTGGCGTCCCTGTTGAAATACGTCCAGACAATCGGTTCCTGTGTACGTTGGAAGAATTTGCTGATTGGGCCAAGGGCCGCAAACAGCTTCGCATGGAATATTTCTACCGCGAGATGCGAAAGAAATACGATATTCTTATGGATGGTAATCGACCTGTCGGAGGAAAGTGGAATCTGGATAAACAAAACCGGAAGCCACCATCAAAAGCGTTAAGGCCACCCCCTCCACCAAAGTGTGTCGCGGATGCAATAACCAAGAGTGCCTTCGATCTTGTGCTGAGAAATTTCCCTGATCATTTCGGTGATCTTGAGCCATTCCACTTTGGGGTTACGCGAAAACAAGCCCTCCAAAAATTGAAAGACTTTTTACACATGCGGTTGCCTCATTTTGGCGAGTATCAGGACGCCATGCTTCAAGGGGAACCATGGATGTATCATTCAAATATCAGCCATTATTTAAATTGTGGCCTGCTCGAACCCTTGGAGGTCATTAAAGCAGCTGCACGCACCTACCATGCGGGGCATGCCCCCTTAAACGCCGTTGAAGGGTTTATACGGCAAATATTAGGTTGGCGTGAATATGTCCGTGGAATTTACTGGCTAAAAATGCCTGGGTACTCTGAAGGGAATTTCTTTAATGCCCAGCGAAAGCTTCCGTGGCTTTACTGGTCTGGTGACACACAAATGAATTGCCTACGTCAATGCGTTCTTGAGACTAAACAAAATGCCTATGCGCATCACATTCAACGTCTGATGGTTCTGGGCAATTTTGCTTTGATTGCCGGTATTGATCCGAAAGAAGTGAATGAATGGTATTTGATTGTTTACGCCGATGCCTATGAATGGGTGGAGTTACCAAATGTTTCAGGAATGATTTTGTTTGCTGATGGCGGCTATCTGGCTAGTAAGCCTTATGCCGGAGGAGGTTCGTATATCAACCGTATGTCTGATTATTGTAAGAGCTGTTCTTATAAAGTAAATAAAAAGATTGGACCCGAAGCGTGCCCTTTTAACTATCTTTACTGGGATTTTTTTATTCGGAATGAGGAGAAGCTCAAAGGTCATCCACGTCTTGGCCATTCTTATCGGACGCTGGGACGTATGGATGTTAAAAAAACTGAAGCTATAAAAGCAGATGCGAAAAAGTTGTTAAAGAGATTAGATAGCAATGAACGGGTGTGAGAGAGATAAGCATGCAAAGGTCTTCCGATGAATTCATCAGGATTACCCATTGGTCCTTTTTAGAGACTTGTACCAAGAGAACTCAGCCCAGTCATGGTTGGAATATGTTTTAAGAGGATAGGGCAAGTGGAAGGGAGAAGAAATCGTTCGATTCACAATGTAAGACAACCATTTAGTATAATGAAAATGAAAGTTCAATTGTGTTGGTAATGAGATTTGCGCAATCGAAGGGATTTTCAATTGCATAGATGCAGCAACTTTGGCAGCTTTCTTAAGAAAATCCTGAAAGCTGGGTGGGTTGTTGTCTGTGGAGTGCTTATGACCTCCTGTGTGGGGGTGGCTCAGAAAGATTGGCAGCGGGGGAAAGGGGAAGAATCTACGGCATTCGGATTGATTAAGGTCAGGACGACTGGATCGTATTCACGCGGATATCAAACTCAACTGCGATTTTTTCATCTGCTAAATCTTGGCACAGGAGAACGCTTTCGCGTCGGTGTGCAGTCAGCTGCCAAAGTATTCATTCTCGATCTGGCTCCCGGGGACTATGAAGTCATTCGGGTCCAGTTCAATGAAGGGCCTATGATGATGGAATCTCATATTAGCTTACAATTTCAAGTCCGACCAAACAAAACGACTTACCTCGGGATTTGGCAGTTTGATGTGGATTCACCACGCACTCAGCGAATGCTTCGTGCGGAAATCTTTGATAAACAACCTAACTGGGAAGAGATTCCCATGATGCATCGAGTACCTAACCAAAACTCAATGGAGGTTTTTCTTCCTAAACTCGAGAGTGAAGAAATTAGACTGTTCACAGTCGCACCTTATCCGAAAATTAGTTATTACTATCGGTGATGATGAGAATGGTTCAAGATAATTGACTAGGAGGCTTTCCGAATTCTCTGGGTAAGAGATTAGTGTACATTTGATAGCGGGCCTGGGTCACTCAGCTTCAGGAGGCTAAGCGCTGAGCAACCCTCACCCGGACAGGTGAAGTAATCCATTCGAGTGATTACCCCCCCATATGATACGATCCTCTCAAAGAAACTCACAAACAAATTTGTTGTAAGTTTAGACAGATAGAGGTAAATCGGATTCCAATCTGACTAATTTGATTCACACGATTCGTTCTGTATCTGGCATTGGGGAGCAGAACACTGGATTGAGATGCTGGGTACGCGGAGAATTTTGAGCGCCGTGAAATATTTAACCGGCCTGGTCTCTAAAACCTGATGAAACACATGCATCGTGTCACCTTTCAAAAGGATGGGATTACCTACGAAGCCGAAGAGGGGCAATGGTTGTATGACGTGTGCGAGGCGGCTGGAGCCTCGGTCCCCTTCGCATGTAAAGCTGGTGCCTGTGGGACCTGTGCCACTCAGGTTGTGCAAGGCGAAGAAAGCTTAGGCTTCCAGAAAGTTCGAGAGATTCGTACCCTCGAAAACAACGGTCTGGACCCAACGCAATATCGACTTTTATGCATGGCGGACGTTCACGGAGCTCTCACCTTGGGAGCCAGTGCCAATACACAACAGGCGACGGCCTCACTAGGGCTATGTAAGGTGCGTGTCGTAGAGTATCGTCCGCTTACCTTGACTGTTTGTGAGCAGAAATTCGCACTCGAGTCTGGGGAAATTAACTTTACTCCTGGCCAATATATGATCTTTCATGTACCTGGATTGGACAAGGTCATTCGGCGTTCATACTCGATTTCGTCCCACCCAAACGACAGGAAACATTTCGAGATTTGTGTACGTGCCGTTTCCGGTGGGTTCTGCTCTAATTTTATCCATCGGCTCCGTCCCGACGACTGTATTCAGGTCGAAGGCCCCTACGGTGATTTTCGGTTGGCCGAAGAATCCCAGCGAGATGTACTGATGATCGCGACCGGAACAGGCATTTCCCCCATCAAATCGATGATCATGTATCTCCTTGGGCAACCCGGCACGCGCCGTATCCGATTGTTCTTTGGGTTGCGTAATGTCTCAGACCTTTTTTACACCAAACTGCTGAGTGAGATGAGAGACACGCACCCTCGGTTCGAGCCGACGATTATCCTTTCCCAACCTGACCCGGTCGGGTGGGGAGGATTTCGAGGTCACGTCACAGACTTAATTCGTGAACAGGTGACTCTTGAAGAGGCCTCAAGAACCGAAGCGTACCTTTGTGGAGGACGGCCAATGATTGATGACGCGAAGAAATTGTTAATGCAAAAAGGTATGGGTGTGGAACATATCCGGCACGAAAACTTCTTTTAGTGGAACGATGTGGGGGTATTGTCAGCTTAGTTCAAATGGAACCAGATAACAGGGCCTACCCAATAACCCCAAAAAGGATATCTTGACATGTTTTGTTCTGGTTTATAGACCTCCCAAATTACCTCCTGGACGTACTACGGCTAAGCCTCCATCAGTTTCCGAAACCTGCCCTCTGCCCCGACTCTGTTGAGAAGCAAGCAATCATTTAATTCCAGAGTCGACATCTAGGTCCTCGCAAAGCTGTCTAGGGTTTCATCGGTTCTCATTGGAAAGTTCTTGGCTGAAGTAGTTAAATGAATAAAAGATCTTAATGTCACAAATGCCTGAATCCTCTTTTTGCGAAATCTTATGAGCCATGAAATGCCAGAATTAATATCTGAACAACCAACAAAAATCCAGATCCCGAAGCGAGGGCAGGAGTCTGTCTGGAGCTACCCTCGTCCACCCAGGTTGGAGCGGGTGAGTCAACAAATTAGAGTTGAGTTTGGTGGACTTGTCTTGGCTGAAACAACCCAGGGATATCGTCTTCTCGAAACTGCAAGCCCCCCAGTCTATTATTTTCCACCTATGGATGTTCGACTTGCCTACTTGATGCTGAGCGTCAAGGAAACCGTATGCAGGTGGAGGGGCATCGCACGTTATTGGTCCCTAAGGGTTCAAAAACGAGTGGCGTTAGATGCAGCTTGGTGTTACCCCCATCCTAGGGAAGGGTATGAAGTTATAAGCGACTATTTCGCCTTTTATCCTGGCAAAGTGGATGCCTGCTATGTGGGGAAGCAAAAGGTTAAGCCTCAGCCGGGTGACTTTTATGGTGGGTGGATCACTTCTCATATCCTCGGTCCCTTTAAAGGCGAAGCTGGCACTGAATTTTGGTAGGCCAGATGGAACGACTAAGACAGAGCCAGACCAAGCCACCTTTTGCATGGTTGAGCATGTTGTTGTCCTTACTCGGTGGGGACCCAGCCTTGAGTGCCTGGGTCATATTGAAGACCATCCATGCCTAAGGTGCTGACAAATACAATGACCTTCCAAATTTCGTCCTCAGAAAGATTCCCCTTAAATGCTCCCATGGTGCTGTAGGGCACCCCCTCTGAAATTCTCCAAAACAAATGCGAATCCGAATATTTTTTC
>JAOUQB010000205.1 GCA_029879555.1 Nitrospirota bacterium
TCCAACATGCCGGTCTGCGCGTGACCATCTCTCGTGGGGAAGGAGAGCTAGGGATTGATCCACGGTTGTGTGCTCGCCCGACCGTTGTGGTCATGGCCAAGCCTATTGTCGAATATACGGAACCACAACGGGAGCAGGGTGTGACCTTACATCTGGCGTCTATTAGGCGAAATCATGAGTTGGCTCAATCTCCACAAATTAAGGCCATCAGTTTTTTGAATAATATTCTGGCTAAACAGGAAGCTGTTCGGATCGGAGCCGATGATGCCCTAATGTTGAATATGGATCGGGAGTTAACTGAATGCACAGCAAGCAATATTTTTTTCGTGAAACATCAATGTTTGTATACACCAGCGGTGGCATGTGGAATTTTGCAAGGCGTGACCCGCGATGTGGTGTTGGAGCTCGCTGTAGAGCAAGGGATGAGTGTGGAGGAAGGACATTATACGATTGAGGAATTATTCCAGGCTGATGAGTGTTTTATCACCAACACTGGTCTCGAAATAATGCCTGTCTCAAAGGTCGGGGATTATCAGATAGGGCGTGGGAAGGGTGGTCCGCAGACCAGCGCGTTATTGAGGGCCTTCAAAGCCAATATGCATCGATATTTAGGGCCGTGCCTGGCGTCCTCGCATGGATAGGGTGCCAGCTTCAGGTCCGGCGGGGTTTGTTGGTTTTATGAGAATGGGATGCAGGGGCCCTCACTGGAATTTGTTGGCACTGACTATGGACTTTCCATTTTAACCCTTTGAAAAAGGGAATGTCCTCTCGGTAATGGGCTCCGACGCTGTTGGTTCGCCAGAGCGCCGCTTCCGTGACACAGCGTCCAACCTGAACCATATTTTGTGTTTCTAATCCCGTTCGGTTGAACGGTGGCAGTTGCAATTTGCGAGACCACTGCTGAAGTTGGTCGAGTGCTTTCCGTAAGGATTCCCCTGTTCGAATTAATCCCACCTTGGTCCACATTAATCGACGCAGCGAATTTCGGAGTTTCTCCACGTCTTGTTCAGACATGTGTTGGGCTGAAGATTGCCGGGCGATGAAAGGAGTCATAGTGCTTGGTGGTGAAGAGGTTTTGGAAAAAATTGATGCGGCTTCAGCAGCACGTAATCCGAAGACTAATCCCTCCAGCAGTGAATTACTGGCTAGACGGTTGGCGCCATGGACACCCGAACAGGCTGCCTCGCCAGCGGCAAACAGGCCCGGCAGGTTAGAGGCGCCGTGGAGATCAGTTTTCACGCCTCCCATAAAATAATGGGCGCTGGGTGAGACGGGAATCCATTCTTCAGAGATATCAATGTCATACCGTAAACACGTGGAATAAATCGTGGGGAAGCGTTCCTTTAAAAACGACTCCCCTAAATGGGTGACATCCAAGTAGACGTGTCGGGCTTTGGTTTTTTGCATTTCTGCCCAAATGGCACGGGAGACAATATCGCGTGGGGCAAGTTCTTGATTCTGATCGTATTGTTTCATAAATCGTTCGCAGCGATTGTTCCGAAGGATTCCGCCTTCACCACGCAACGCTTCTGAGAGAAGAAACGGAGGGCTTGATGGGAGATACAGCGAGGTGGGATGAAATTGGACAAATTCCATATCTTCAAGAATGGCCCCGGCTCGAAGAGCCATGGCAATGCCATCGCCGGTTGCATTGGGTGGATTTGTCGTACGTGCGTAGATTTGGCCGGCTCCACCAGTGACTAATAAAACAGCCGAAGCCCAAATGGTTTTGCAGGTTCCTTTTTGTTCGTCCAGGACGATGGCTCCACAACACCGGCCATCCTGAATCAGCAGTTCCACCCCGAAATGATTGCCCAACCATTTTAAGTTTTTAAGGCCTTGAGCTTTGGTGCTCAATGCCCGGACCATTTCACTCCCGGTGGCATCTCCGCCGGCTCGTAATACCCGGTGCCGGCTATGGGCTCCTTCTTTGGTAAAAGCCAACTGGCCATCGACGGTGTCGAATTTGGCTCCCCATTCAATTAGTTCGTGAATACGGGAGGGGCCTTCTTCCACCAATGCCTTTGTGGCTGGACGTGAACCCAGCTGATGTCCCGCTTTGACCGTATCGGTGAAGTGAAGATCGACATCGTCCTCTTCGCTCAACGCTACCGCGACACCGCCTTGGGCATAGAACGAGTTGTTGTCTTGGGGCCCGCCTTTGGCCACCATCGTGACTTCCCCATGTCGGCAAAGTTCAATAGCCGCACGAAGGCCGGCCACGCCCGCGCCAATGATAAGAAAATCCGTGGAAAGAACTTGATTGTTCATAGGGGCCTTGACCAATGAAGAAGGTATGATGAGAGTGAAAAGGCTCTAGAAAAAGATCGTGCAGGAATCAGGAGGGGAGATTGAGGCGAGTCGCCATGCCGAAGGGAAGGTCGCCTTCCACCCCTCGAAGGAGGATCACCTGGTTTCCACTCCATAAAAGGACCCCGTGACCCCTGGCTTGGTCGCTCGATCCCTGAGCCGAGCGTTGCCAGGTACCTTGCCAGGAAATAAAGGCGGAAATGCGGTTGCCATCAATGAGGATCCGGTCCACAGTGAAATCGAGGTGAATCGTAGAAAATGTGGAAAAATCTTGTCGTGCCTCAGACTCCAAAATTTCTAGTTGTTCCAGGGGCAAAAGGAGTTCATGGAAGGCGGACGCATCTTCATTGACATAAGCCGTTTCGAGTGTTTTGATGGCCTGGACCACTCGCTGAAATCGAGCATGATCTTCCGGATATTTCGGTGTTTTTGTTGAACATCCGGTCCCAACCAGGCAGACCAATCCTAGGACAGTCAATGTCGTCCATGCCCAAAGGCGATTGATGCTACGGGGTTGGATGCGCATGAGGCCCTATAATGGAGAAGGCTCCTAGTGAGGGTCAAGAGAATTGTAAAAAAGGAGATGACTCCTGGATAGAGGAGCGGGTATGATAGGTTGGTTTCCTTGACACTTTTCTCAGCCCTATGATACCTAGATCGGTTGTTCATGGGGTCCAACGATAAACGTTGGGTGTTGTGTCTGTGGCTTGCCATCTCATAATTTACTAAACGAGGAATCCATCTCTATGTCGAGTGTGGTCAAAAAGCGGAGGAAGAAGATGCGCAAGCATAAGCATAAAAAACTTCGTCGCCGCATGAAATTCGCTAAACGGCGCAATTAATTACATCGGTCAGCAGGGAAGGGGGCATGTCGTATGACCCAGGGGAAAAAGACTCGAATTAGGGTACGCTCCTCCCTGTCGACCTATGTCGGTGAACTGCTCATTCCGCCTATGCGGAATCGAATATCGGATGTCCTCAATGATGAATCGGTCCTCTTTGTGAATTTAACCGATGTCCTCATTGATGACACCCACCATTCGGAGTTTGTCGCACTCAATAAAATGCAAATCGAATCGGTTGTTCAAATCGATTGACGCCGCCTGTTCTTCTCCTGCCTTCCTGCCTCAATTTTTTTTCAGACAGTGGATAGTGAATAGGTCCTCTTGGACCCATTTTTCATATTGACCCAACAATAACGTGGTAATAATTGTATGAATCAGTGGTCTCGCTTTCTGCCGTTTATTCGCCCTCAAATGGTGATTATGGCTTGTGCCGGCGTGGCGGTCATGGGCGTCGCCGCCTGCAATCTCATCCTGATCCGGATGGCCGGGTCTTTATGGGACCTCATCACCGTACAAAAAGATCTCCAGCAACTCACCACGATGGTGTGGATGTTTATCGGTTTAGTTGTGGGGCAAGGGGTCTTGTCGATGGCTCATAGTTATATGACGGCCTTGGCTTCCCAGCATGTGATGGCAGATTTTCGTACGCATGTGTTTTCCCATCTGCATCGGCTCTCCCTCAAATTCTTTGCCAAGCGCCGCACGGGGGAATTGATTTCTCGCCTCATGAACGATGTGGGGGTCATTCAAAATCTCCTCACCGAAACGCCCATGGATGCACTCAAGCATTTGGTCACCATTATTGGAGGAGTCGGGTTTCTCCTCGTGATGAATTGGCGTTTGTGTCTGTTGATTCTCATTCTCCTCCCCTTACTGGCCCTGGTGGCACGGGTTTTTGGGAAACGGTTAAAAGCCCTTTCTCTGAAAATTCAGGACCAAACGGCTCAGGTGACCACGCTTATTGAAGAAGTGGTCTCCGGCATTCGGGAGGTGAAATCATTTGTCCAGGGTCATCGAGAAGAAGCCAGGTTTCGTTCGGGCATAGAAGGGCTGTTAGCGACAACCATGCAGCGGACGGCGGTCTTGGCGGTCTTTGTTCCGGTAATCACGTTTTTCACCTTTGTGATGGCCATTGGGGTCTTGTGGTATGGCGGCAAACAGGTCATTGAAGGGCAGTTATCGCCAGGTGAACTCTTTGCCTTTGTCCTGTTTGCGGGAATTCTCATTGGGCCGTTTGGATCGGCGGCGCGAATTTTTACGCAGGTGAAAGAAGTGCAAGGGGCGATGACTCGAGTCTTCGAACTCCTGGATGCGCCCTTAGATATTCGCGATAGCCCAGATTCCAAGCCTGTAGTGCCGATTCGGGGGGATATTCAGTTTGATGACGTGCAATTTGCCTATGAAGAACGCCCTCCTGTCTTGGAATCTGTTTCCTTTTCGATTAAAGCCGGAGAATGTGTGGCACTTGTCGGGCCGACAGGGGCTGGGAAAACCACGATCATTAATCTGCTTCATCGTTTTTATGATCCCACAAAGGGACGAGTGCTCATTGATGGCCATGATGTGAGATCCATTCAATTGGACAGTTTCTACAGTCAACTCGCGTTGGTTCCTCAAGAAACGTTTTTATTTGGCGGGACCATCATGGACAATATTCGATATGGCCGTTGGGATGCCTCCGAAGCGGATGTGATTGAAGCCAGTCAACGTGCCAATGCCCATGAATTTATTCACTCCCTGCCCGCTGGGTATCAAACAATCTTAGGAGAAAAGGGTGTGAACCTATCGGGCGGGCAACGTCAGCGGGTGGCTATTGCTCGGGCATTGTTAAAGGATCCCCGAATCCTCATCCTTGATGAAGCGACATCGGCGTTGGATAGTCAATCGGAATCGTTGGTGCAAGGGGCGTTGGTGGAGCTCATGAAAGGGCGGACGACGTTAATGATTGCCCATCGTTTTTCTTCTATCCAACGGGCTGACCGGATTCTTGTGCTTCATCGGGGGACGATTATCGAAGAAGGTCGCCATGAGGCGTTGCTGGAGCAACGTGGTCTTTATCATC
>JAOUQB010000020.1 GCA_029879555.1 Nitrospirota bacterium
AGAATCGGAAAAAGAGGCTATCACCACCGTGAGTGGCAATCTCGAAGCCATTACCTTTGTCTCTATTACTCCAGCTCTTCGGGCAAAGGAAGACGGCGTCGCCATTAACCTCCTCTTTATTGATAGGATCGAACCCGAGGTACAAACAGTTCTTGATAAGCGTTACCCTCTCCAAAGACCAGTGATGCTTGTCACGAACCAACAACCCTCTGCGGAAGTCTTAGCCTTTGAACAATTTGTCGTCTCACCTGAGGGCCAACGCCTCATCAAAAATGGCCATTTTTATCCTCTGAGTGATCGCTAAAAAAGAATGAACGACAATTCGTTGCTGACCTGCTAGGATTCACGGATTCCATTTTCGACTCAACCTGCTCACCATGCCCTATGATGTTTAACAAAGTCTTAGTCGCCAATCGGGGAGAAATTGCCATGCGTATCATCCGGGCATGCCGAGAATTCGGCATTGCTGCGGCGGCAATTTATTCAGAAAGCGATGCCACGGCCATCTATGTCAAAAAAGCCAATGAAGCGTATTTGGTTGGGCCTGGACCTGTCCAAGGCTATTTGGATGCCCGACAAATTGTGGGGTTAGCCAAACGTATTCGGGCGGATGCCATTCATCCCGGCTACGGGTTTCTCGCAGAAAACGCGGCGTTCGCGAAACTCTGCGAGGAGGCAGGCATTAACTTTATTGGTCCATCGCCCCATTCCTTGGAATTGTTAGGAGATAAAGTCAAAGCACGAGAACTGGCCATAAAAATTGGGGTACCCGTGGTTCCAGGAACGGACGGTCCGGTGCAAGGGCTAGAAGATGGTCTCGCCTTTTGTCAGCGAGCTGGCTATCCCGTCATGGTGAAGGCCAGTGCTGGTGGAGGCGGGCGTGGATTGCGGGTGGTGCGATCGGATGAAGAACTCAAAGATGCCATGGAAGCCGGTTCGCGTGAGGCCCTGGCAGCATTCGGGAACGGAGAACTCTTTATCGAAAAATATGTCGAACGACCCCACCATATTGAATTTCAATTATTGGCTGATAAAAACGGGTATGTCATTCACCTCGGGGAGCGTGACTGTTCCATTCAACGACGGCACCAAAAACTCGTTGAAATTGCCCCATCGCTGGTGTTAACCCCACGCCTTCGGGCAGAAATGGGGGAAGCCGCCATCGCCATGGCCCGGGCCGCGCAGTTTTATAATGCCGGAACGGTTGAATTTCTCTTGGACCCAGATGGGCGATATTATTTCATGGAAATGAATCCACGCATTCAAGTCGAGCATACCGTCACCGAGCAAATTACGACGGTCGATATTGTGCAATCACAACTCTGGATTGCGGCCGGTCGCCCTTTGGTTTTTGGGCAACATGAAGTGAATCTCCAAGGGTTCGCGATTCAATCCCGCATTAATGCAGAAGACCCCCAGAATGGGTTTCGACCGTCCTCGGGAAAACTCACCGCGTATCTTTCCCCGGGTGGAGTCGGCGTTCGAATTGACGGGGCGGTGTATAAAGATTATACGGTCCCCCCGTATTATGATGCGCTCTTGGCTAAACTGACGGTACATGGCCGAACCTGGGATGAAACCGTGCGCCGGACCCATCGTTCACTCGAAGAATTTGTCCTCCGAGGGGTGAAAACCACTATTCCGTTTATCACAAAAATTATGGAAGAACCGGATTTCCGGGCCGGTCGGTTTGATACCAGCTACCTCGAAACTCACCCAGCATTATTTGATTATGAAGAAATGGAAGAACCGGAAGATTTGGTGGTAGCGCTATCGGCAGCCATCGCCGCCTATGAAGGTTTATAAGGATCGCCGCCAATCCAATTTGAATATCTGCTGGTCGTTGTTAATGTGAAAGGGTGCTTATGCCACGAAAAACAAAAAAACGAACACAGCCCGGGCGCCCAGTACCTGTGCGAATGAAAACAGGAGCCCCACCAGCCCTCGACATTGAAGCTTCCCCAAAGCGACAGGTCTTTCTCACCGATGTGGCCCTACGCGACGGGCATCAATCTCTTCTGGCCACACGCATGCGGACCGAAGATCTGTTGCCCATCGCCACAGACTTAGATGAAGTAGGATTCTGGTCATTAGAGGTCTGGGGGGGCGCCACCTTTGATGCTTGCTTGCGATTCTTAAAAGAAGATCCCTGGGAACGACTCCGAGCTTTCCGGCAAGCCATGCCAAAAACTCGCCTCCAAATGTTATTGCGAGGGCAAAATGTGGTGGGCTATCGGCATTATGCCGACGATGTCCTGCAGAAATTCATTGAATTGTCGGCCAAGAACGGCATCGATGTATTTCGGATTTTTGATGCCCTCAATGATATTCGTAACATGAAACCGGCCATGGAAGTTGTCAAGGCTTGCGGAAAACATGTGGAAGCCACCATCTGTTATACGGTCAGTCCGGTTCACAGCCTGAATCACTTTGTCGAACAAGCAAAGCAACTCGAAGACCTCGGGGCCGATACTATTTGTATTAAAGATATGGCCGGTTTACTGCCTCCATTTGAAGCCTATGAATTAATCAGTCGCCTGAAATCGACCGTGCGTACCCCGATTCATCTGCATACTCATTACACCTCCGGGATGGCTTCAATGTCATCCCTTATGGCAATCATGGGAGGACTTGATATCTTAGATACGGCCTTGTCCCCTCTTTCGGGTGGCACGTCTCATCCTCCAACCGAATCTTTTATTGCCGCCCTTCGGAACACGCCCTACGACACCAAGCTCGACCTTCAACAATTAGCCCCAGCCGCAGATAAACTTCGAAAGTCCCGAAAACGATATCGGCAATTTGAAAGTGACTTTGCCGGGGTCGACACCGATATTCTCCTCTCTCAAGTGCCCGGCGGCATGTTGTCGAATTTGGCCGCGCAGTTAGCCGAACAAAATGCCCTTGGAAGAATCAAAGAAGTGCTGGAAGAAATTCCACGCGTTCGAAAGGATATGGGCTATCCCCCTCTCGTGACGCCCACCAGTCAAATTGTCGGAACCCAGGCCACATTAAATATTTTGACGGGGGAACGGTATAAGGTCATTACGAACGAAACAAAAAATTACTTCCAAGGCTTGTATGGCAAACCGCCAGGAAGCCTCAATTCAAAAATTCGCCAAAAATCTCTCGAAGGCGACAAGCCGGTCTCGGGGCGCCCTGCCGATAATCTTGACCCCGAACTTGATGACGCACAACAGGAACTGGTGGGACGAGAAGCGGCGGAAGAAGATATTGTGTCCTATGCTTTGCTTCCCTCCGTCGCCCTGCAATTTTTCGATGAACGGGAACGAGGCGAGCTCAAACCCGAAGCCCTACATACCCAATCGGAAAGCGGCCCTGCTGCAGGGCATGATCTCCACCTGGCGCCAGTAGAATTTAAGGTGACAGTTCATGGAGAGTCTTACCATATTCGTGTATCGGGATCTGGCCAAACGATTGACGGAACGAAACCCTACTACATAAAAGTCAACGACAAACTTGAAGAAGTGTATCTCGAACCCATTCAGGAAGTGCTCGCTGGAGCTCCTGATGCTCCATCAACCCTTTCCTCAAAGAAACCCGACAGTCGTCCTAAGCCTTCCCAACCAGGCGACGTGACCACCCCGATGCCGGGACGTGTGGTTAAACTTTTGGTTGCCCAAGGTGATGACGTGACTGTGGGTGACCCCTTACTCGTTGTCGAAGCCATGAAAATGGAAAATCGAGTCCAAGCTCCTATCACCGGAAAAGTTGGAACGATCTATGTAAAAGTGGGAGATGAAGTGAACCCGGACGAAACCCTGATTCATTTGGACTAGTAGGGGGCGTTCTTGTTCCTAGCCCGGGGCTTCTATTTTTCTCTCATGTGGGCTTTCACCTCCCTGGGATGTGCTTCGTCCGTGCCGCACCCTTCTTCCGTTGAACTCATCCAGCGGGTGCCCTTTCAAACGATCCAAATCAACCACCATCGAATCGCTTACCTTGAAGCTGGCCAAGGCAAGCCAGTGATTCTTATTCATGGGTTTGGGGGATCCATGTGGCAATGGGAATATCAATACCTCCCATTGGCTCAGTCCCATCGTGTGATTATTCCCGACCTCATCGGTTCAGGTCTCTCGGACAAACCAGAAACATCTTACAGCCCTGAACAACTTGTACAATTTTTTCTAGACTTTATGGATAGCCTAGAAATTACACGTGCCACTCTTATCGGAAATTCTATGGGGGCTGGACTGGCTATGGCCTTAGCCCTTGATTACCCCGATCGGGTTGATCAATTGATCCTTATTTCCGGATTTCCGCCTCAGATTGAACCCAGCGTGGCCTCACCTCAATACCGACGATTCCTCTATCACCGCCCTCCCCTTTGGTTAGCCACCCTCGGAAACCACCTGGCCGGGAGAAGGACAACCGAACGCTTCCTCAAAGAAATTGTGTACAAGCCCGAATTGATTTCGGACACCGTCATTGAGCGCTCGTTTCAAAATCGCCAACGGGGGGGATTGCTCTCTCCACTCTATTCCCTCTTGGACCATATCGACATCTGGGACAACCACTATGGCTACCGACTTGGCACAATCCCTCACCCGACTCTTTTGCTATGGGGTGACCACGATCGTATCTTTCCACTAGAAGTTGGCAAACAGCTTCACAGGCTGTTGCCTCATGCGGAATGGCACATTATTGCTGAATCAGGCCATCTCCCTCAGTGGGAACGGCCCCAAGAGGTCAACCCACTTATACTTTCATTTTTAGGGAAGCCATAATCCATGAACTTTTCTGAACATTTGCGACAGTTGGCTGCACCGATCTGGGAGGCTCAACTCCGCCACCCATTTGTTCAGGCATTGGGGAACGGGACACTTCCTCTCAAAAAATTTCGCTACTACATTCTGCAAGATGCCCGATATTTAGAAGAACTAGCCAAGGTTTTTGCCGCCGGAGCAGAAAAAGCCGAAGATGCCGAAACCACGCTTCGCTTTGCTCAGTTAGTCCACGAGACCATTGTCGTCGAGCGGAGCCTTCACGAATCGTATGGGGCGCAATGGAAATTGACGGCTCAAGACATGCGTTCGACCCCCCTTGCACCCACGAATTATGCCTATTGTCGCCACATGCGCAGCGTAGCTCAATCCGGCACACTTGGAGAGATCACGGTTGTGGCGTTACCGTGTGCGTGGGTCTATTGCGAAGTCGGACAACACCTTCTTCGAAAAGGCCCACCGCCGCCGTCTCATCCCTTCCATGAATGGCTACAATTATACGGTTCACCGGAATTTGCCGATGTCGCCGCTTGGATGCGCCGCCTGGTCAATCGATGCGCTATATCTGCTGGAAAAGCCGAAAAATCTCGAATGGAAGAGGCGTTTATCATGAGCTCACGATATGAATGGATGTTTTGGGAGATGGCTTGGCGAGAGGAACGTTGGCCTGTCTAGGAAGGAAAGGAAGAGCACGTGCGTCATGTCTTTGTTGTGTGAAAGGTGAAGGTGTTAATCTAGCCATTTTTCTGCCTGGACTTCGACAGAACCACTAGTCTTGCGCTTAGAAAATTCCTCATTTATTGATGATCCTTTTCATGACAACCCAGAAATGGTATCCCATAGGGCTTCTTCTTTTTTTAGAATGTAGTTTGCTTTTTTTCAGAGGGTTACCTGCCTACAGCCAGACAACCCGGAGCGAGGGGATTCAGCCGCTTCTTCAACTTTCTGAGCAGTCCATTCACAGCCTTCTTCCTCTTGGCGTCCAACCTCTTATCAATCCAGAAGAAATCGAACCCTTCCTCGAAAAATTAGAAGGCAGGCCCCCCGATTGGGCACGCCTGCA
Source organism: Nitrospirota bacterium (assembly GCA_029879555.1). Classification (GTDB taxonomy): domain Bacteria; phylum Nitrospirota; class Nitrospiria; order Nitrospirales; family UBA8639; genus Nitrospira_E. The sequence continues at coordinate 5,809 of JAOUQB010000020.1, forward strand.
GCACCCTAATATTACCGAACAAAGCGAACGCCTTTTCGATTTTAATCGAAAACGTGATTCAACCAGGGCTAACAAGGAGGTGATCCTGCAACAACCAGTGGCCTTTCTGTGGGGAGGAATTCTTCGTTACTATGTGCCAGAACATCGAGGGTTTTCCATCGCCTTAGGTCCAGAACTCACACAAACGTCCTGGGGAATTATTCGTTTTAAGCCGGTCGACCTTCCCAATACGCTTGTGGCCATTCCTCCCCCCGAACTGCGACCCTCCCTTTTGGCGCGGCACCACGCTCAAGAATCGATTGAAATCATTGTGGTCTGTATTGGAACATTCATCGCCGATGAATCTCTCATTTATGGATTTTCTCATGATGGTGACCACGCTGGGATGATCTTACCCGTCGTATCGGTGCACACAATGCTGTACATCCTCAAGCCATAATATGCCCCTGGACTCCACTATCCACCCAAGCAGTCCAAGAATTCCCTGATGACCTTTCAACGCGACCACTCACGCTCCACAATACAACCCTTCATTCGCTATTGGCTTCCGATTCTCCTGTATTGCAGCATCATTGTGTATCTCTCCTCCCAATCCTATCCAAGCCGCCATCTCCCCTCTTTTTTTTCTGGAATCAGTGATAAACTGGCACATGGGATTGAATATGGGATCCTCGGGATCTTGTTGTTTCGGGCCTTCCAGCAAACGCATCCAACAGTTGGCAGTATCGGTTTGGCTATTGTTTGCGCACTTGCGTTTGGAATATCAGATGAACTTCATCAATGGTTTGTTCCACATCGCCAGGCTGACATATGGGATGTGCTGGCGGATACGTTGGGAGCGACATTCTTTGTGTTCACCTGGATATTTATGACGAAACCATCGACAAAGCGACGGCCTTCCTCATCAAAATAACATCGCGTTATCATGGATCACAGGGGTCAGGTTCTCACTCCCCCGATAAAGCTACGGGTATGAGTCGTCGATATAATAGAAGAGACAAGAGATCAAACTATGCCTTCCCCCTAGAATTGAGAAAATGTCGAGCTGATCCATTGACCTTGACGATTCACCTCCCTCAACGATGAACATTTTTTCCCCATCGGTCCACAAAAAACGGCTACAGGCTCATCTTGCCAGTCAAACTGGGGTCACGTACCTCTTTATGATGATTCTCGTCGTCGTCATGAGCATTTCACTGTTGGGCGTCACTCAGCAATGGTCGGTCATCCTCAAACGAGATCGAGAGGCCGAACTCCTCTTTCGTGGCACACGGATTAAGGAATCAATTGAACGGTATGTCGCCGATTATGAAGTGCAAAAAGCGACGAGGCCCAACCGCTGGCCCCGAACACTCGAGGAACTCACCAAGAAAAACCCCAAACGCTACCTGCAGGCTGTCTATCCTGATCCCATCACCGAAAAGGATTTTGAGTTAATAAAGGTAGGGGAAGAACTCCATGGGGTTCGCAGCACGAGTACGGATGTCCCCTATGACCAGGTGAATTTCAAAAATGTCAAAACCTATCAGGCCATTCGATTTGAATCCACAGGCGCAGGAACAAACTGCCAACCCAATCCACTCAATCCACTGGTTCAACAAAACTGCACTCCACCCGCCACAACTGCGCCAACGAATGAATCTCTCACGCCTGGGCCTTTGGAAGCCATTCCCCCGGACGCTCCTCTAGAATAAATTCTTCGTGCCACCGGCGTGATAATGAGCCATGCCTAACCAAAAGAACAGGGAAACCTCTTGCCGCCTCTTTATTCTTATTGGCAATCTAAAATATTTAATTTTGGAAAACTAGAATCCGATAGAGCCAAGTAGCTAGCGTCCATCTCTAGCCCAAATTCATAAAATGTGCTAGGCTAATACGGATTCTGCGTGTTCCGACATCCCCCGCCTAGCGACTAAAAAGAAGGAAATCACTCCATCATTATGCAAACATTTTACCGTAACGGAATCGTTATATTCCTCCTCATCCTGACCTCTTGCACGATGCAAGAGCTTCAGCTAGGGGAAGAACTCGCAAAAAAAGGGAATTGGGATGGCGCCGTCGCCGCCTATCGAGATGCCGCAAAAAAAGAACCCTTCAACAAAGATCTCGACAAGAAACTACGACATGCCAAATCACGCGCGGCTGAACAGCATTTTACTCAAGGACGCGAATGGCTTAAAAAGCGCCAGGTGGCTGAAGCGCTTCAAGAATTTCAAATTGCGTTGGGGTTAGACCCGGAAAAGCAGGAACACCACCAGGCCCTCAACGACGCGTGGCGTTTAAAGACGGCCAGACAAACCCTTCTGGACGCCAAACACATTGAAAGTTTGGGGCGATTTGATGAAGCCCTCACCCTGTATGAGAACGCCGTCGAGTTAGACCCTGCGCTCAACGAAGCCATTGAAGGCATTACTCGAGTCGTTCAACAACAACAAAAAATTGACAACATTGGCGGATCGGCAGAACCCGTGACGCTCCGGTTTCAAAATACGCGTCTGAAACAAGTGTTTGAAATTTTAGCCAGAACAGCGAATATCGACATATTATTCGACAAAGATGTACGAGATGACTTGGTCACCATCTTCACCAAAGATACCCCCTTCGAAGAAGCCCTCAATCTTATCTTGACCACCAATCAATTATTTGCCAAGCGAGCAGGGCCTGATCGCCTGCTAATCATTCCGGACACCAAACAAAAACGCGAACAATATGAAGACCTACAAATTCGCACATTTTATCTCTCCAATGCCAAGGCCAAAGATATGGCCAATCTCCTGCGAACCATCTTGGAAACCAAACGGGTCTACGTAAATGAACCACTCAATACCGTGGTGATCCGCGACCATCCCATGAAAATTTCCTTAGCCGAAAGCATCATCTTGGCTAATGATCGTCAAGATGCCGAAGTGGTGTTAGACCTTGAGGTCTTGGAAGTCAACCGAACAAAAACCAAAAAAATTGGGTTAAATTTCGCGAAACAGGCAGGGTTTGGGGTGTTCCCAGATGGCACCACCAGTTTTTCAACGGCAGCACAAACGTTCACCTTTAGAAACCTCACCAGCATTGGGCAGGACTCCTTTTTGTTTACCTTTCCCAGCAGCGTATTAATGGATTTTTTCAAACAAGAGTCTGATGCCAAAACTCTAGCCAACCCTAAGCTCCGAGTCCTCAATAATCAAAAAGCCTCTATTAATATTGGTGACAAACAACCCATTCTTCTGTCGACGACGAATGTATTGCCTGGACAAGGCACCACGGGTGCCCTTTCTACCACGTCAACAGTGACCTCCATTGAATTTAAAGACACCGGCATTAAACTGACCGTCGAACCCACGATTCATTTAAACAATTCGATCACACTTCGACTGCAAATTGAGGTCACGCGACTGGGCGACCGGGTGGTCCTGCAAGCTGATCCAGAAATTTCACAATTCCGCTTTGGAACACGGACCGCCGATACCGCACTCAGCATGAGAGACGGTGAAACGGTTGTCTTAGCCGGGTTGATACAGGAAGAAGATCGAAAAAACCGTGAAGCCGTTCCAGGCATTGATGAAATACCTGGCATTGGTGATCTTTTGAGCAACAGCAATACCGAAAAAATCACGACGGAAGTCATTGTGGTCATTACCCCGCGTATCGTTCGAAACCTGACCCCTCCCCAATTGGCGAAACAAACACTCTGGTCCGGCACCGCGAATGAATACAACACACAACCACTCTTTTCCCAAGGGCAACCACAAGCTTCGTCTCCTTACAGTGATGCTGGAGCAGTGGCTGCTAACCCTGCAGAATCCACCCCCTCGCCTTCAACCGAACCCTTGTCAGAGCCGGACAATATTGAAAAAGAAGCCGCCTCATCCGATGAAGCAGATTCGAATCCAACTCAACCCGGTGTGTCCCGATTACAGGTGATCCCTGCCGCGGCGTCTATCAAAATTGGTGAACAAATTTCTTTGACCCTACAAGGACAGAACTTTTCATCAGCGGAACAAACCTCATTAACGCTCACTTATGATCCAGCCGTGATGACCTTTAAACAAGCGATTGAAGGGCCTTTTTGGTCCAGCCAACAGGTGCCGCCAAGCTTGACGGTCTCAGCGGTGCCCAATGCCGGCCAACTGGTGATTCAAATGGGACAACAGGGAAAACGGGTCCAAGGCAGTGGAACATTGGCCTCTCTGGTTTTCGAAGCCACGGGAGCTGGAACATCAAATATTCACATTCAAAACCCGACGGTGTTAGGCGCTCAGTCGCAACCCGTGCCGGTCATGGTGCAACATGGGAGAGTCTGGGTGGAGTAAACTCGTCCCCATGCGTGGGGTGACGTTAATCGAACTCTTGGTGACCTTGGTGATTATGTTTATTTTGGCATCAGTGGCCCTTCCCTTCACGAAAGTCAGTGCCAAACGTTCACAAGAGCTCGAACTGCGTCAAACGTTGCGAACGGTCCGGATGGCCATCGATACATTTCGTCGAGATTGGGCCAGAGACGGTAGCACGCTATTAGGCCCGTTATGCATCAAAAACCAGCTCACCTGCAAAGAATCCACAGGAATTACCGGGTATCCGAAAACCCTTGAAACCCTCTTGAAAATTGAATTAACTGGGGGAGAAGCCCAAGTCGGCGAGCAATCAACCATCCGACGATATTTACGGAAGATCCCTATTGATCCAATGACAGATTCAACTGAATGGGGAATTCGATGCTATCAAGATGAACCTGATGAATCACGGTGGTGCGGGGAAGATGTCTTTGACATTTACACGACCAGTGATCGAGTAGCGGCGAATGGAACCCCCTATCGTGAATGGTAATGAAGACTTTTGTACTCATGGGCCAAAAAGGCTACACTTTACTCGAACTCATGGTCGTCGTGGCGATTGTCGGGATTTTGGTGTCGTTAGCGGTTCCCAATTTCCAACAATCGGCCATGAAAGCGAAAGAAACTGCCCTTAAACAGAATCTGTTTACGATGCGTACCGTTCTTGATCAATATTATGCTGACCGTGGCGATTATCCCGATACCCTGGAGTCATTGGTGGAGGGCAAATACCTTCGGGCCATTCCCGTCGATCCCTTCACAAAATCTTCAACCACATGGACAGAAATTTATGAAGAGCAGGAGGAAGGAGATGACTCTCCTGCCGGGGTCTATGATATTAAAAGTGGGAGTGACGGCGTCGCTGGCGACGGCACTCCCTACAAAGATTGGTAGGACATTCATGAAACGTCTTTATTTTCAACACATGATTCTAAGCGGAACCCTCGTTTTAGCATTAGGTGCCTGTGGCCATAAACCATCCAAGGCTCTGACGGAGGACCGGTCATTTACCGCAACCTCGCCACCGCCTCAACACCTGACCCTCCTCCAAGAAGCCCGGACGGAGTCTGAGAATTTACGCGGCGAATTGTCCAGCCTCAAAATTCAGATGGCAAAGCAAATGGGAGAGCTTCAATCATTGCGAGAACAATCCCAATCCGTCCACCAACGCGAACAAACCCAAGGCCAAGAATTGCAAAATATCCGCAGCGAACTCTTGTCCTTTCAAGCCGAGCGTGACCAATTACGAAAACACAACATGGAACTCCAAGGACAGGTTTCAAGCCTCCCGGATACCTCTCAGCTAGTTTCAGACCTCCAATCCCTACGGGGTTCATTTCAACAAATCATAAGTAGCATGAAATCGTTAGCTTCAGATATGACACTGATAAAAAAAGAAATGCGCATTACCACCAATAAGGCCAAACCCCAACAAACAAAACTATCGAACACCCTTCCGACGGTCACCAACACAGACAAACCTATTCCCGATGCTCGGGGAAGAATCGTCATCCAAGAGGGGGATACCTTGTGGAAGTTGTCTCGAATTTATCAAGTACCAGTTGAACAGTTACGCGAATGGAACCACATCACATCGGACCTGATTTTAACCGGTTTTCGATTACAAGTTGCGGAACCAATGGACACGGTTGTAATCCAACCTAATCAAGATGTACCTACCACACAGGCCACGGCTGTTTCAGATCCGAAACACGTCAGCAATGGGAGTCCGGCGCCAACCAGCCCGAAACAGACGACTGATATTCACGAAAACACCGATATGACCCCAACACATATTCTCTCAATCGCTCGTCCTCAATCCGATTCGCCCGAGTCACCCTAGTGCCAACCTTTCATTACAGGGCGGCTCGTCCGGATGGAACGATTGTCGAGACAGATACGGAAGGAGAAAACCCTCGTGCCTTGCGGTCAAAATTAGAGGCACAAGGCTTACTCATTCTCGATCTCAGCGGATCGGGGACAAAGCCGAGTTTCACTCTCGCCTCTCGGCAACGTCCATTACCCCCAAGAGACTTTCTGGTATTCAATCAGGAATTCTTGGCCTTAGTGAAAGCAGGATTACCCATGTTGCGATGTTTTGATCTCCTCACCGATCGCCTCGCTCAAGGCGGATTTCAACAAGCGTTGCAGGGGATTCGAGAAAGTATTCGCGGCGGATCGGCGATTTCTGAAGCCATGGCTATGCATCCCATTTACTTTCCTGAACTGTATCAAGCTTCCCTGCGAGCTGGAGAACAGGCTGGGAACTTGCCCGAAGTGCTTAAGCGCTATATTGACTATTTAAAAATGCTCATTGGGGTACGGGAAAAAGTGGTCAAAGCAACCATCTACCCTTTATTCCTTCTGGGGTTTGGATTGCTAGTTACCTTCGGCCTGTTATTTTTCGTGCTCCCATCCTTTGCGGAGGTCTATCAAGAAAGCCGAGTCGAATTACCTTGGGCCACTCAATTATTATTACAAATAACGAATTCCGCTACTCAATGGATAGTTGTTCTGAGCAGTATCCTGGCGATCGCAGGGGCTTGGATCTATTGGTGGAGAAAAACGCCCCAGGGACAATGGCGCATTGATTGGTTTTTTCTTCATGCGCCAGTTCTCGGACCATTATTTCTCAAAAATCAAGTGATCCGCCTGGCACGAACCCTTTCGACTATATTGGGTGGTGGCATTCCCCTACTCTCGGCGCTTCAGGTCACGGCGCAATCAATGCCCAATAAAGTCTTTGCCAAGGCCTTGAAGGCGGTCATAGGACATGTGCGAGAAGGGACTAGTCTTTCCGTCGCCCTCAAAAAAGAGAAATTTCTGCCAAATTTGACCCTTGAAATGATTGAAGTCGGAGAGACTACCGGCGCGCTGGAAACGATGCTCTTTGAGGTGGCCGAGTTTCATGAAGGAGAACTGGATTTCGAATTGTCACGCATGATGACCTGGATCGAACCTATTTTTATCATTCTTATCGGACTCATTCTAGGAGGAGTCGTCATTGCCTTGTATCTCCCCATATTCCAAATGGCCGGAGCTGTCTAACGAGGAAGCAGAGCGGTATAACCATGACCACACCCGTCAAACGCATGCCTTTTGAAGAGATCTTGGTCAAAAAAGGCCTGATCTTGGCTCGAGAGAAGGACACGCTTCTCGAAACAGCCAAGTCATCCAAGCAATCCATTGCGTCCATTTTATTAGAGCGAGGAACATTGACCGAGGACACCGTCGGTCAGATATTAGCCGACCAATATGGCTTATCTTGGAATAGCTTGCAAGAATTCCGCGTCCCCACCATCCTCATGGAATCCATTCCCGTCGAACTCATGCATCGGTATGAATTTGTGCCGATGGAACAAGAGGACGATGTTCTCACGATTGCCATCGCCAAACCCCAAGACCTTCGCATGATCGATGAGCTGGAGCACCAGTTAGGTCTGGAATTACGTTTAGTCGTCTCCTCCAAATCCGCGATCCTCGATGCTTTAAGCAACAGTGAGGGCAACAGCCAAGTTCTCACCCGAATTAAAGCAGAATTAGATCCCGTGCTGATCAAAGAAGATGACAAGGGAGAAGATGTCCTTTCGGTCGAACGCATCACCCAAGACTTGAGTCCGGTCGTCAAGCTGGTCAACACCATCATTTTAACGGCGCTACAAAAGCACGCAAGCGACATTCATCTTGAACCAACGGATCGGTCAGTGGAAGTCAAATTTCGGATCGACGGGGTGTTGTATTTGGCAATGGAACCCTTTGATACGGGGATACATCCATCCTTAATCTCCCGGCTCAAAATCATGTCTGAGTTAGACATTGCTGAACGACGGACCCCGCAAGATGGTCGGTTCAAATTACTACTGAATAACCGCACTATTGATTTTCGTGTTTCCATTCTCCCTAGTGTCTATGGCGAATCTGTGGTCATCAGAATTTTGGATAAACAACACGTCTCCGCTGGGGTCCAAGGGCTTCGCTTGGAAGCCCTCGGCTATACCGGGGAAGACCTTCTCCGTTTTCGACGAGCCATTACGCGACCCTATGGCATGGTCTTAGTCACAGGCCCAACTGGAAGCGGGAAGACCACGACGCTCTATGCGGCGTTAAATGAGGTCCATACTGATGAGGACAAAATTATTACCATTGAAGATCCCGTTGAATATCAACTGAAAGGGATTGTGCAGATTCCCGTGAATGAGAAAAAGGGCCTGACCTTTGCCCGTGGCCTTCGCTCCATATTGCGCCATGACCCGGACAAAATTATGGTAGGAGAAATTCGTGATCTTGAGACAGCTCAAATTGCCATTCAATCGGCGTTAACCGGTCACTTGGTCTTTACGACCGTTCATGCCAATAATGCCTTTGATGTCATTAGCAGATTTGTGAACATGGGAATTGAATCCTACAATTTCGTGGCATCCTTGAGTTGCATTTTGGCGCAGCGACTCGTTCGTTCCATTTGTCCTTACTGCCGCGTACCTGTAGAGATTCATCCAGATCAATGTCGCGAATCCGGCATCGACTATGAAGCCGTAAAGCATCACACATTTTACGAGGGAAAGGGATGCAATGAGTGCAATGGATTAGGCTTTCGAGGCCGAAAAGCCATTACAGAATTTTTGGATATGACCGATTCCATTAAAGAAATGGTTTTAGCAGGGAAATCATCTTCTGAAATTCGGGTGTTGGCGATGGCACAAGGCATGACCTCTCTCCGCCAAGCGGCATTGGAAAAAGTGTACCGAGGGGAAAGCACGCTCAAAGAAATTAACCGCGTCACGCCTGTAGAAGAGCTGCTATGAACCTTTTTCCAATCCATCAACCAAACTTGGCCCTTTCCATTTCGGGAAATGCGCTCTATCTCGTCGAATCCAAAAAGTCCTGGCGGACGACTACCCTAAAAAGGGTGAAGGAAGTATGGCTTCCACCTGACGTGCTTCATCTCTCTTCGGCCAAACCTAATATTGAAAAGATGGACGTGTTCATTGAACATCTACGCACCCTCACCGAGTCCATCAAAAAACCAGTTTCCATTGCGCTTAGCCTCCCCGATCTTTGTGCTCGGACCTGCGTTTTTGATTTCTCCACATTTCCCACCAAAAAATTCGAGCAACTCGCCCTCTTGAATTGGCGTTTTCAACAAGACTTAAAGTTGGATACCACTCAATCGCGTTTAGATTATGGGGTGTATCTGCCCTCATCTCTTACTGAGACCTCAAAAGAAGAAACCAATCCAGAAAACGTGCGCATTCTGGGAACAGCGATTCGCAATGAAATTGTTGAGCAATATGAACGTGCTTGTCTCGACCTCAACCTCATGCCTGTTTCCGTGAGCATTGCCGGTCTGGACATTTTTGATCTCTATCAACCCACGATCAAGGAAATCTTAGAAGTTAAGGACCGTCGAAAGCCCAGCAAATCATCTGAAGCCATGTTTCTCTTTATCAGTCATTGGGGCTTTACGTTTTTTGCCTTTGAGGAAGGATGTCCTCGTTTTATTCGCACAAAGGCCATTACGATTCGGCCGAATGCCAGTCTAGGGGGTGAGGATGCCTCTACCGGTTCACCCAATCATGAAAATGTGGGCGCCAAAAGCTTACAAGCGCTCCCTACTCTCATCAATGCGGAGGGCCCTCACACCGGTGATAGCGCAACCCACCCTTACCCTTTCTATACCGCAAACAAAGTCGAGAAAGAAATCTTAGCCACGCTTCAATATTATTTAGAAACCTTTTCTCAGCATGACGCGGAACCATCTCTCGCGAATCTTTTTGTCGTGAGCGATCTCGAACATGGACAGAAATTGCTACCGACATCCGAGCAGCTTCAACAAACGGCGAAAGTGAGCGGATTGAGCGTATCGGACATTCAAGTCACGAAGCTCTCCTCCAGTACCCATTTCCATAGACGTGGAAGTACACTTCATGAATCGAGCATGTGGTCTGCCCTCCCCGGCTATGCTAGCTTGAGGGTCGCATAATGGTTCCACGCGTTCAGATCCGCCTCGCTGCACCTGGCATCAAACATCTGTCGTTAGCACAGTTCGGGTTAAAATTCATTTCGGGAGCCGGGCTTGGTCTGACGCTTTCGTTTCTTTGGATCGGGACCACGCTACATGAAAAAATTGACGCCCTGGAGATTCAAACGCACACGATTATTGAGGATACCAACCAGATGGTCGCGCAGGCCAAAACCAAA
>JAOUQB010000207.1 GCA_029879555.1 Nitrospirota bacterium
GTTCTGTAACTCCGAAAAGACGTCCAATTGGAATGAGGTCAATCCTCGCCAGTCGGGATAGGGCTCCTCGATGCGGATGCCGGGATACTTCTGCGGATAAAACTCGACTTTACCTACTTGATCTTCGGCTGATTTTCTCCATCCTTGTGGTGGCTCCACGACCTGGATCGCACTGTTTGAGGCCTTCACAAACTTCAGTTCCCATGAGGACGAAAATTGCAAGATTGACGGAAACCGCTGAGCACGATCCCAATAGGCATAGGCCCATCCCATCGTGGGAACAAGGGCGATGCCCACCACCACGAACACCCACCCACGGACGATCGCATTTCGAGGAAATTGTCTCCATCGGGCCAAAGACCCAGTCAGCCATGGATCGTACGTTAAAAATACTCCCAGCCCGCACAAGGCTCCTCCAAGATCGTGCAGCACATCAGACCATTCGGGATGACGCGTGGCGCTCAACGATTGTAACGCTTCGGTTAGCAGGGCTAGCCCTAATACGCCCAACATGGCAACCAAATACTGTCGGATCGGCGACCACAATGTAGCCGCAACCATCATCCGCAACAGGTGCAAGAGCACAAGGCCGACAATTCCAAACAATGGCAGATGTGCGAAATTATTGATCGCCCGCCACAAAGCCGTATGCGTAGGAACCGGAATAAACAGAAAGGTCAGCAGACCGACCAGGACGAAGATCCAACCAACGGCGTGCCCAGCTTGCCGAAAAGATCGGGATTGGAGACTCTTCAATTTAGGCTAAGCTCATGACGGGACGTTCATCACAGGCTTGCACGCCATCTCGAAAGAGAATGGATTTTGACGTATGCGAGGAGATGCGGTCACCGGGAAGAATAATGCCGATCAGATTCAGAGGGTCGGCCGGGGAGAGCCGAAGAGCTTGGGCTCCCAGCGTGTGGTCGCGACGAACCGCTCTTAGGGCTTCCACGGCTTCAGGTAACGCGAATTGTTCGCCGGTAAACCCTTCCACAAAACGGCCCCCTCGCATCTCGCCCCGCCATTCCATCTTGCGAAATTGCAGAAGCAACTCGCGCCACGTCATCGGGAGAGACTCACGTTTGAGGACATCACGGAAGACGACACCGTACCGCCTTGCCAGTTGCTTGGCCCATTGCTCATGCGGATGCAGGGAAGAAATCGATTCTCCTTCTTTCTCAGGCGGAGATAATTCCAACAAGGCCCACCGTCCCACACTATGTTGGGGGCGCCGCGCACGATCTTTTCCTTCCGCGCGACGACGACGAGGATCGATCATTGCCCGCAGAGGATCAAACCCATCAGCGGTGACGAGCCCTCCTGCGACGAGTTCCCATAAAGCTTGTTCGACTTCGGCAGCCAAATGTCCGGTGCGGTTGGTGAGATCGGCAAAAAAACATGCGCCTCGGCTATCCAAACATTCATAAATAGCTTGTGCGACTCCACTGACGCTCAAGCGAATACCAAGCGGTCCGGAAGATTTCCCAGGTCTGGCCATCGCCAACATCCAGGGAACATCGACTCGTCGCACAAAACTGATGGGGGCCATGCTCGTTGGTGAAATGCGACGGAACGCCTCGCCACTCACAACAGGCCTTAGGTTGGGTTTCATGTCTGGAGGGGTGAGCCGGCCCCATGCCACTTCACCTCGCAAACAGAGATGGTCCAGCCATTCCGGTTTGTAATTGGCCATACGGGCTTTGAGGAGAGACGACTCCCAAGCAGACGCTGGGGTTTCATAGCCAGATAACTGGGAAACGATTTCACGAAGTCCGGCTTCGCCATGCAGTTGCGACCCTGGGGCACAATGTTGCCACCGAAAGAGGAAGCGCATGAAATCCGAAGCAGCAACCGGTTCAATCTCTCGACGCAAGGCGGTCACCGTTCGGCGATGAATGCGGGTAAGGAGACTGCGATCGCACCATTCTTCGTCTTGTCGTTGATCGCCTTGACCCTCACCCCTACCCTCTCCCTGAGAGGGAGAGGGAGAAGAAAAGGAAGAGGGATTGTGAGAAAAAGCAGGACGGAATTGGCCACGCAAGACTTGTCCTTGGCTTTCCAACTGCAATAAGGCGTGATGAATGGGTAAAGAGGCTACCCCTAAACGGTTCGCTAATTCTTGGGAAGTCACAGGACCGATATGGGGCATCCATCCTTGAACCACAAATAGAGATGCCGTTTCAGATGAAGGTGCTTTCTCTTCATCACTAGCACACGCATCTTGCATCCCGGCCAGAATTTCTATCTGAGTAAACAGAACCTGGATTCGGGAGAAATGTTCTTGAGTGGTCCATCCCTCGATAAAGTTAGTTTTTGGATATTCTTCAGGGGTGACACGAAGAAACAGGGCCCGGCCTTTTGCCACGAGGGCATCCAACTCTTCTCGCCAGAACTTCCCATCTTTTTCTGGCATCCACCCCATCACTTGCAGAACATCAAAGACCTCGTCTGCATCACGCACAATCGGCCAGGCTTCCTCCAGAACCGTCTCAATCGCCGAGACATCCAGGGTTCCCATGTTCCCATCAAATGAAGTTGGGAAGGTACGTCGAAGATTGACCGCACGCGCACGACGTTCCTCCAAGGGTGCGTCATCCAAAAACGCATAGGGATTGGCATTCAGAATTTCATGGGCGAAAGGAGACGGCACCGGAGATTCCACAGCTCGGACTTGGATGCCTTGAGAATCGATCTGTTCCAGGACATAGCCCAGGCCTTCCACATCCATCGCTTCTGTTAAACAATCTCGCAGCGTTTCCTGCACCAGCGGATGCTCCGGCACAGGAATATCGCCGACATGGTTATCGCCACAGGCCGCCACCATCGGAAACGCAGCGGCAAGCAAATCCTCAGCCCGCATCCGTTGCAGATGCACCGGCACCCGCTTGCCATTCTGGAATCGCAACAGCGCCAGAGAACGACTCACATTCCATCGCCAGCGTGTCACAAACAGCGGAGTTGCCAAGGTCGCCTGAATTAACACATCGCGCACGGTCTTGGGTTGCAGAAATTGAAAGATCGTCTCAAGCGGGAAACTATGTTGTTCGCCAAGGGAAAGCACGAGCCCATCATCCGTGGCCGCCGCCTGTAATTCAAAATCAAAATTCAGACAAAACCGCTTCCGTAGGGCCAGGCCCCAGGCCCGATTCAGTCGGCCGCCGAACGGCGCATGCACGACCAGTTGCATCCCTCCGGCTTCATCAAAAAAACGTTCGGCAATAATACAGGTCTGTGTGGGCACGCCACCCAAAATCTGCACACCACCCGCCACATACGCCAAGAGTTGATCGGCCCCTGCTGCGTCCACGCCACATTCTTCCAAACACCACTTGCGGGCTGAGACATCTCCAGGCGTTGCACCATTGTCTAATAATTGCTGTATGCCTTCCCGCACGTCCGCCACAGCCTTCGATAGCTCTCGGGACCGTGAGGGAGCTTCGCCGCGCCAAAATGGAATATTGGGAGGTTGCCCATGCGCATCTTCCACGCGCACTTTTCCGGTTTCAATCGCCCGGATTCGCCAGGATGTCGTCCCCAGCAACATGATGTCGCCAGCTAAACTTTCAATCGCAAAATCTTCGTCGACCGTACCGACGACGGTGCCGTCAGGTTCCGCGACGACCGAATACGTGGCGGTTTCAGGAATAGCGCCACCAGAGGTTAGCGCCGCCAAGCGCCCGCCCCGCCGTGGCCGCAACCGTCCTTCACGCCGGTCATAGCTCAGATACGCATACAACCGCCGGCGACCAGGCACGAACCCTTCCGCAATCAGTTCGATTAAAGATTCAAACTCTTCCCACGTCATCTCTCGATACGGATAGGCCGACCGACACACATCAAACAGGGCCCGCACATCCCATTCCTGCGCCGCCACTTCCGCGATGACATGTTGAATCAAAATATCCAGCGGGGCTAACGGGATTTCAATGGATTCTAATTGCCCCTGTCGAATGGCTCGCACCACCGCCGCACATTCCACCAACTCATCTCGCGTCGTACAAAACACCCGGCCTTTCGGCACCGCTCCCACCCAATGGCCCGCCCGCCCCACTCGCTGAAGACAGGTGGCAATGGCCCGAGGCGAGCCAATCTGACACACGACATCAATACATCCAATATCGATACCCAACTCCAACGAGGCCGTCGCCACCATGACCTTAATTTGCCCCGTCTTTAAACGTTCTTCCGCAGCAAGTCGTAACTGACGAGACAAACTGCCATGATGGGAGGCCACTTGATCTTCGCCCACCCGCTCGCTCACATGATGGGCAATCCGTTCGGCTAAACGACGCGTATTCACAAAGACCAACGTGGAACGGTGCTGCTCGGCAATCGCGGCAATGCGGTCATAGACTTCAGACCAAATCGCATTGGTGGCAATGGCACCTAATTCATCGTTGGGCACCTCGACTTGTAGATCCAACGTTCGCCGATGTCCGATATCCACAATATGGCAATCCGATGATTCAAAAAGGGACGCTTGCTGACTCTTTTGCCGGTGAGAAGAGTCTCCCACCAGGAACTGTGCGACCTGTTCCAATGGCCGCTGCGTTGCCGACAAACCAATGCGAACTAATCGCTTGTTCGTCACCGCATCCAACCGTTCTATCGATAACGCCAAATGGGAACCCCGTTTATTGGGCGCCAACGCATGAATCTCATCGACAATCACCGTATGCACACCCGTCAAGAGTTCTCGACTCCGCCTGGCCGTCACCATGAGGAACAAGGTTTCTGGAGTCGTCACGAGAATATGCGGCGGATGCGTCAGCATGCGTTGCCGTTGCGCGGGAGGCGTATCTCCGGTTCGGACCTCTACCCGAATATTGGGACTCAACAAACCGGCAGACAGCGCCAATTGACTAATCTCGTCTAACGGCTGTTGCAAATTTTTGTGGATATCGTGACTCAGCGCACGGAGGGGAGACACGTAGACGACTTGGATGCCTTCGACCAGTTCCCCATAAATCGCCTGGTTCAACAATCGGTCAATACAGGTGAGAAAGGCGGCAAGAGTTTTCCCAGAGCCGGTCGGGGCCGAAATCAGGGCATGTTTCCCCGATTGAATCGCCGGCCAACTGGCCTGCTGCACATCCGTCGGCTCCCCCAACGTCGTCGAGAACCATTCCTGAATCACCGGATGAAACGCTTGCAGCGGCATAGGCTAGAACCTCCGGTC